>DATFCH010000163.1:0-2105 GCA_035253345.1 Nitrososphaeraceae archaeon | reverse complement strand
TTACTATATAAATTTATATAACAAGGTTAATTACAGGGACAGGATATAAAATCTTATGACACAATTTATGCTTTCGTCTTTAAAACAAATTAATTGTACACTTGGAGGACACTGTGTATCTGTTGAAGATGAAACAAATTTATTCAATTGTCAAGAGGGATATATTAATACAAACTGTATAAGGTGCAACTATCCTTTGTTATTACGCATAGATCCTACTGATGTAGAAGAATCTACATATATGATCATGGAGAAGAACTAATTAGTAATAACGTAGTGTCTTATCTAGAATGTTGTTAAAATACCTATTATTATTAATTAAATAATCTAAACATTTGTAATATTTGATATAATCTTACATTTAGATTTAATGCAACTACTGTTCTTTTAATGTTGAATTATTTCATAAACATCACTTAATTATATGACAGTTTAAATATTATATAGAAGCAATTTAATGTAGACCTTAGTTCTTATACGAGAAATAATCAAGCCCAAATAGGATTAGCCAAAGAAATAGTCTGTTTGCTTGAAAATGAATAACACACAAATGGTTGTAGTATTGTATCAATAGGAGCTGGAGAAAAAAAACATTCATCTATATAACTATCTACTATCTTATTTTAAGAGATTTAGTTGAAATCTAACCATAAATTTAATAAAACTATAGCAATTAGTAGACAATTATTCTAGAAACGTGAATTAATTTTTTGTAATCTTATTCTTATCTTTTATTATATTCTATTATTATTGGGTTTATATTTTTATTGAGTTGTTATAGTTATTTTTATTCATTAGAATTGAAAATTCTATACTAATAGATTAGCGATCTTAGTATTATCATATCTACATACATAAATAATTTACCTTGTCAAATTTAACAAGTACAGGATAGAGATAATTTTCACTCATACAAATAATTTATAAAATAAATTCATCTAATATCATTTTCGTCGAATTTATTACCTAATTTTTACCAACACTAAAATCTGTTTTTGATTTTAATATTAGTATAATAATTTGGATTCTGATAGTCGAAATAATAAGAAAGAGAATAATAATAAAAATATTGATAGTATCAAAAGGTTAAAAATTGTTCTCATATTAACTACTAATTTTCTTATTGTAGAAGTTATTGTTGGAGTATTTACTAATAGTTTAGCATTAATTTCTGATGCTGGTCATATGTTTACTGATGCAGCAGGAATTGGCATCTCTTTATTTGCTATAGTTTTTGCATCAAAAAAAACTATCACACCTCAAAAAACTTATGGATTTTATAGAATAGAAATACTTGCCGCATTAATTAATAGTATTATAATATTGTTACTTTCTTTTTATATTATTTATTTAGCATATCTTAGATTATTTGAAACCGAGGTAATTCATGGAACTCCTCTAATAATAGTTGCAATACTTGGTTTGATAGTAAATCTTGTAAGCATGAAATTGTTGCATAGTCATTCAAAGGATAATCTCAATATGGAAGGTGCATATCTAGAAATTTTAAAAGATGTTTTAGGATCTTGTGCAGTAATAATCTCAGGTATTATAATAATTTTTACAGAATACTATGTAGTTGATCCAATTATAAGTATTGGACTGGCAATATTTATTTGGCCTCGAACATGGAGTCTTTTAAAAAGATCTATACATATTTTAATGGAAGGCGTACCTCCAAATATCTCTTATGAAAAGATCAAAGAATCAATTTTAGAAATAAAAGGTGTAACTGGTATTTTTGATCTTCATATATGGAAAATAACTTCCGATTTTGATGCATTAACCGTCCATATTGTAGTATATGATACAAGCAAATCTCAAGCTATTCTCAGAGAAATTCAATCACTTTTAGAAAAAAAATTTAATATTGTCCATACTACAATACAGATAGAAACTTATCATAAATAATATATTATGTATAAAAATTTGAAATAATAAATTTGATTTTACTAAATTAGTTAATTGTATCTTTAACTAAAAATTCAAATAAATTTTTTGCAATATTTAAAAATAAGTAAATTAGATCTTCTTTCAAAAAGTCATAAATCTAGTTCCGTTTCCAATATTTTTCTGTCATTTTATTTATCAGATCTACTAGTTTC
>DATFCH010000162.1:0-2559 GCA_035253345.1 Nitrososphaeraceae archaeon | reverse complement strand
TTGAGAAAATATATATAATAAATTTAAAAATTTTAGCAAAGTTATCTGGTGAATAAATAATACATATGTCAATGACATTTGATATTAAGACCTTCTAATTAGGTCAATATTACCGGATAGAGAAATTTCAAGAATTTATTGATATTCACTTTTACATATAAAATTCAATTCAATTATTATTTTTTAAAAAATACTATTAGATAGGCCATTAACTTAAGACGATTTTTATCTTTATCTATTAAAATTAATAAATAGCAAGTATTAGATATTAAAGAATAAAATAAAATAAATTTTTTTTTCAATTTTTATTTAATCAAATAATCCTCCAAAAGGCGAGTCAGATGATCGTAGATCTTCTTCTGGGGTTAGTGGACTTTGATCCTCGAAGCGGAAACTATCGTCTAAAGGTGAGTCAAAGGATCGTAGATCTTCTTCTGGGGTTAGGGGATCTTGATTTTCTGATGGGGGAGAATACGGGAAATCACTGTATGGTGCATCATAAGGTAAATCAAACGGGATTGGTGGAGGTGGTAATGGATAATACGGATATTCATACGGAGCTGGGGATGGATAAAAAATTTGGTTGTTTCTACCTGAACCATTGTTAAGGATAATTAAAATCCCAATAATCACTATCAAGAGAAATAATATAATTAAAATTTTCTTGTTGAGTCTAATCAATATCTATAGATAACCAATAATTATTGTTAATCATTATTAATTTTTCCTTTTTAATACGTTTAATAACAGGAATTGAAAAATTTGTAATAAGATAAACATAAACATACTAATATAATCAAAAAATTTGATGAGATTTAGACAAAAAAACTAAACCCTGTTAGAAAAAATATAAAAAGGATAAATCAAATTTAAATTAGATTAGGTTCGTAGAGTATGGGATTCTTTGATAAAATTAAAAATGTTTTAAAAATTGGTAGTAATGCTGGAAAAGGTGCTAATAATAATGATACCAATATTAGTAATCCATTTATAGATAGCCAAGCAATTGAAGCATTATCATTAGCATGTATAAAATTAGATGAAAATTTAGGTTTAAAAAGTACAGGAAGATGTGGTATTTGTGTGAAGTTTGTAAATACGGAATCATTCAAGGAGATGAAGGTTTACATTGATAATCTATTGAACGTTGTAAAAGATAAGAATAGAATTGATTTTGATGTGACATTCAATTCTATAATCGATAATTATGGTTATCTATGGTTTCTTATCAAAGGAAAAACCATAGCAGAAATCGTAGCTGTAATAAATGCAATAGGAGACAGCATACATGAAAGGGGTTTTTCACGACAGTTGTTAGCTAATATTTTTGAATTTTCAAGTGGTTATGACGAAAGTAACAGAGGTGATTTACAAAATTACCAATATTTAATATATAATTATAAAATCGACAAGTTTTATCCATTTGTCCCTATTACCTCCAACTTGACCAATCATGAAAAAAGAAGAAATCATGATCAGGAAATGAAGATTATGAACCAAATATCGGACACGATAAAAATAGAAGAGAAACTTTCTTTATGGTATCCAATTTGGAATATTCCCTTTAATAATTAAAACTAGATCCTATGTTATGATAACAATATTTAATAAATTACTGATCGAACATTTATAGAATATATTGGGTGTATGATAATTTCTCTTAATTTTTTAAACTACAAATATTTTTGATTACTAAATATTTAAAATTAGCAATTTTATTACATATCAATTCAACGAGAATCTAAGTTAGAAAGCATAGCGGTAGAATATTTTCTAAAATAAAATATAAAAGGAGCATACGCCATAGGGCTTTATAAAAGATTAGTTTAAAGGTGACTGATTTTAGTTTATGAACATTTGAGATAATTTGAAAGTGACTAACTTAATTAATGTATTAGAAATTTTTTAAAAAATTAACAAAACAATAAATAAATTTATTCTGAAAGTTATTCATATGTAATGTAGTTAATTTAGATACTCGTCAAAAAAATTCAATAATAGAAGAGACAAATTCTTATCTTGATAAAACATTTGAAATAGAATCTTTATATAAATTGAAAACGTTCAAAATATAATGACTGAAGTTGCAAAAGTAATAGAAATTGTAGGTAGTTCAGCTACAGGATGGGAAGACGCGGTTCAAGTTGCCCTAGACGAGGCAAGTAAAACAATACATGGAATTACAGGCTTAGAGGTTATTGATATGACTGGTAAAGTAGATCCTTCTTCTGGGAAAATAGAAAGATACAGAGCTACTGTTAAAATTGCCTTTGGAGTAGAACATTCCTAATTTTTTACCAACTTTTTTTAAATTTTCCTAAAGAGAATACCTGCACAATTCGAATATTTTTATAAAATATTTCCATCCTTTTTTTACGCTTATTTTAATTTTATCTGTTTAATGTCATACACATTAGTGATAAATATTAATGAATTTAAATTCTGAACCTACGGATACTATATATTAAATTATTCCTTTATTTTCTATATTAGAAAGTTGATTAGATTTCATTTCATTCATAAGATAATTTAAGAGGATTGTGTACACATGATTAGCGT
>DATFCH010000161.1:0-2479 GCA_035253345.1 Nitrososphaeraceae archaeon | reverse complement strand
AATTATATATAGTATTGAAAGAGGCTCTTCATTAATATACGGTTTAATGTAAAGGAAAATTAGAAATACAACCATAGAACCATAAGTTAAAATTATTAATTTGAGTTTGATTAAGTTTCTTCTATTCAAATATTGTCATTTAATAAATGAGAAATCAAGTATAAACAATTAGATTAATGAGGTGGCAAAAAATTTCTTAATTTTCTATGAATTTATTTTAATTTTTTACTCCTTTCTTATAACTTCTCGATTTAAGATAACTCAATATAATTATAATTAACATCTTTCAATGTAATTCTGTTTGTAAATGATCGTTGCTAAATCTATAATGTTCTTTAAGAACAACAAATCTTTTCTTTTAATCAAATTTAATTATTTATTTTAATATCTTTTAATATTATGTATTTCTATTCTTATTTCATCTAACGGAATGATCTTGCGAATTTCAGAAATATCTTAATATTTTATTGGTAATGTGCACCATAAAATGTTCCTACATACTATACTCATGTTATCTATTATTTTAACTGGACTTATTTTTTACCTAACCAATCAAAGTGCTGATGCATATGATAACTATGAAATAAACTTTGAAGCCTCATTAGATCCATATCAAATTTCATCTTATGAAGATACAGACTATGACTGGGATTCACGCGGTATAGCCTATCTATCATTTGATACTTATCTCGGTGAATTATATTACGAAGTTTTTTTGGAAGGAATGAGTTATGTAGAAGGTGATGATGTAGAAATAATTCAAATACATGTGGGTAGAAATAATCAAGAAGGTCCAACGGTATTATCCTTGTGTGATGAAAAAAAGGGAAAAGGACATTGTAGAGAGGGTCCAGGGTTATCGGTTGAAGGTATACTAGAAGAAAAAGATTTGAAGGGTCCTCTAAAAGGCGCATCGTTTGATGAGCTAATAGATTTAATTGAATCCGGTGAATCGTATGTATATGTTCAAAGTAGAGATCATCCAGAAGGTGAAATAAGAGGACAAATAGGTTCTATTAATTTAAGATAATATTCATCTCATTTATACCAAAATTATTTTATTTATTATTCTATTACTATATATAGACACAAAAACTTGTATTGAGTTATACACATGAAATAAATTATAGCCATCTTTTTGTTAAATACACAGTAGTCATCAAACATTTCATTTATGTATCAAGTATTGGTTAATCCTTCCCGTCTATCAACCTTTTTTATAGTCACTAATGTAAATAATACTCCAGTCTCACTATTCTATATACTTCTGCATACCACGCATCCCATCTTAGTAAACTGTATGTTTTCCATATTTGTAAATTCAATCTAATGAATTTTTAGTCACTTATTATATTTCTCTTGTCTAAAATTACGGTATCAAATACAGAGTTGTATATGGTTCAATAGGATCCATAATCAGAAGTATTTACTCCATCTGTATAACAGTTTCATCTATCATAAATATTATTACTCTTTTTCTTTTATAGATTAGATATTTTCAAATCTTTAAATCCAGTGTAAAATAGAAACATGACCTCTTATATTATCATTAAAATTTATTAATTCTTTAGAAGTATTACGCAGCCAAGACTAAGAAAGCATAAATAAAGAGTATACATAACTATAACATTTGGTGTTTTATTTCTTTCAAACCCTGATATTCATAAAAATAGATCGAATACTGTTAGCTATAGATTTTACTGGTAAACTTAACAGAGTCATCATAGATAAAATAATAACAAAACAGTTTTACATTTTTATTTTGAAAATCATAAATTGATATATGAACAATTGAATTAAGTTATAATTTTAACTTATTTTATAGTAGACATTTTGACAATGTTAGTCGAATTTTTAAATAATATGTAAATATTATGTTGTTGAGAAAGAATGTCTACCGATATTAATGAAAACTCGAAAAATACTCCATTTAGCTTTAAATATGTAGAATCCGGCGGTTTGGCAAACAATTATTTAGTTATCTCTTTTGATTCTGAAACTGATAATCTTAAAGTATCAACAGATATTAGTGGTACCAATTTAAATCAAAAACCAATAGAAGATTCAGAAAAAGATACTTTAATAGATACAATTAGAAAAAATAATTTTTTTAATACTGAATCTACATATGCCACGGAAAAAGAAGACGAAGATAATACTGCACTTTCTTCGTCTCTAACAGTTACATTAGGTAATGATATACATACTTCTGTATGGACTACTAAATCAAAGAATGTTCCTAATGGTTTAATTGAAATTACCAATGAAATAACAAATATTGTTCATGGAAAAAAAATGATTTAATAAGATTTGTTATCTGGTAATGTCTCAAAAATTAATTAATTTATTCTTTGCAGAATAATAGAAGTTAAAAACTAACAATAAATTGTAATATTGATATTAATAAGAATATAAATATTTAAAAATAAATATAATTATACCAAATATCAATAGCAAATGATATGTAAACAATTATCTG
>DATFCH010000160.1:0-2254 GCA_035253345.1 Nitrososphaeraceae archaeon | reverse complement strand
ATTATTTCTTGTTTTGTATTATTTATCTAATAATATCTCTATTACTCGAATAATAAAAAAAATATTTTAGTTTATTATTTCATCATTTTCATTAAATTTTACATCATTATTTGTCCTCGAAGTTCACCATCAGGATTTTGTTGTGTATGTATATCCACATAGGTTTCACCGTTTTCTATAGCAGTAATCAAATCAGATAGCGATTTACCGACAATCGGGCCATGGAACGTATCTGAATTAAAACTTCCTTGGGCTATTAGACCATGAACTTGTTGAGATGGGGTATCACCTTTATATAGAGTAACTATTGGTGGTCCATTCTGACCTTGTTTTCCGCTATGTATATGAACTACTGTAATTCCTTTCATATCAGTAACATCAACTTCAAACCATAAATTATCCTGTACTGGTTTAAACGATGCCATACCTGCTGCACTAGTTTGTACAGGTGGAACTTGTTCATTACCAAATAATTGAGCAATAAATTTTTGTTGTACTGCAAATACTGATGATATTCCAGATGATGTATATGTTATGGATGTCAGTATTGTTGTTATTATCAGAGATAAGGATATTATAATAATAAATAGCGTTGTTTTATTGCTAGCAGTTGGTTTCTTCATTTAATATAATAATATATACCCAAAACTATTTAATAGATTAATATAATCTTGTCTAAAAACCTTTAACAAACTATCAATCCGAGTAATTTTTTATAACCGAGATTTTAAAATTATGATAAACAAATTGACCACTTAAAAATTGTGTTATGTCCATGTTGTTCATCTGTTGCAGTTGCATTAAATGGATTTAGTACAACTTAAATTTACCGCTGTTTTGGGTCTGTTCATATTATGTGGTAGACTGATTGGAATGGATTCGAAGAATATAAACAATCAAAGTAGTATACAGAATATTAGATATACTTTTAATATTTCTGTTATTGGAATATCCCCAATAGTTATTAATTATAGTACAATAAACTTGTCAATGAAAATAGTTCTAGCAACAACAATTTTAGTTGCTGTTTTAACAATAGGTATTGTAAGTATAAACAACAATAATAGTATAAACAATGCATATGCACAAGAGGGTTTTCAAACAAAAGATTTAGTCAATGAAACTATCAATCTTGGCAACAATTCAGGAATGATGGGAATGGAAGATGAAGCTGATAGTATGAAAATGAAATTGAATGGCACGATTAATGTAGAGAGTACAATAGCACAAGCATTCAAATCAAAAATAACTACTGATCTTGTAGGCGCTATACAAGCAGCACAAGCAAGTGTAGGAGCAAATTCTTTCCCGAAAGAAGCAGAGTTAACCCATGCTCATGGATTTCTAATATACAAGGTAATAATTGTAGATGAAAATCTGAAAAAATACAAAGTTATTGTAGATCCAGGTAATGGACAAATTTTGATAAAGAAAGATGTCACATTGTGGTATGATGAACATGAAAAAATGATACATGATGGTGAACAAAAATATGACAAATACAGTAGCGACAGAGGACACGGATATGATAGTTACGACGATGAAAATAAAATGATGATGAAAGAAAAGAAATATTAGATAAAGACAACTAACTAATCCAATAAATTAGTAATAGATTCCATTTTTATTTTTATCGATTTTTTTATATAGACTAGAATAGAATCAGTGTATGATTCAAGTATATTTTATATTTGTGCACAAATTAAAATCAAAAAGAAAAAAAGTTTTAACCTTTGTCATGCCTTCTTTTCGGTATTTTTCCTTTGCTTCTTCTGTATTAGTTCCTGTATCTCCGGCTTCAAAATTTTGGAATAGTAGAATAAGTAAAAAATATATCCTCGTCAACAATCTTTTATTATTTCTGTAATAAATAATCTTTCCAATGATTTGTACATAACCAAATTTCTTTGTTATTATTATAACTATTGTTGTGACAATTTAACAAAGAATATTTGTTAATGTATTACAATATGACAGTGACCTTTCTTTCGATAACATTTGTAAACAGATCCATAAATCCTCATATCTTCGACTTTAATTGAATCTTTATTATCAATAATAAAATCAATAATATTCTGTTTGTTGTCTTTTAACAGTATTAGTTGTTCTTCTATATGTTTTCTTATATCTTTTTCTATTTTTGCTTTTAATTCTGGTTTTATATATTCTATTTCTAATTCTTCTTGTTCTTTTTGTTGTTCTTTATCTAAGAGTTGTTTTTCATATTCTTCCAATAAACCTTCTAATTTTTCTT
>DATFCH010000159.1:0-3067 GCA_035253345.1 Nitrososphaeraceae archaeon | reverse complement strand
GAAGTATTTTATCAACATGTACTTGTTCACTGGTTACTATTAATGATAGAATTCTTTTCTTTTTTATGTCAACAGCAACATGTATCTTTAGATATCCTCTCTTCACATTCCACTTGTGTCTTATCCATTCTCCTCTCTGTTTGTAACTTTAACATCAGTAGAATCAATTGCTATTACAAATTAATCATCATGTAAACTGGATTTGTTCGCATCATCATCATCATCTATTTTGATATTCAATCCGTTTATTCTTTTACAAATCCTGCTATAATCAGGAATTGATGGTAATGTGTTTGAAGGTTGAGCTCATACAATGCACTCAATTTGTCTGTATAGTAAATGAAAGTATGCTCTAATATAGCCAAGTAATTTTATAAATGAATCTGGGTAAAAAAAATTCCTACCTATTTTACCTTCATTCATCTTCTCTATCTCAAAATGCCAGTTATCTACAATGACATCAAAATCAAGCAATATCTCACCAAGCTTAACAAGGGATTCATTGTACTTGTTTCAGTTCACTATATTATGACTAGAATAGGTTAGCTAAATATGTTAGGAATAATGAGTTGCGCAACACTGCACCAAAAAAATTAAGAAGACTCATAAATTCATTATTTATTAGGAAGCCTGTCCGAAAACAGCTCCTCTTGCACTACTCAAATTTTGCGGCGCCGCAAAATTAAGGTCATACAATATTTATAATATTCTTTGACTGTGATTTGACATTCGATAATACAAAGTGAGAACTAGATAACTCCTTAACTTTTTATGTTATTCAACATGGGAAATATTATAACAATATATCATCAATTTGGTTGTTAAAAGAATCAGATTGGTTGGTTCTAATATAAGATATTAAAAAATACAAAGCAAATCAAGGAGGAGAATTGGATTATCTGGATTTTTTTGTATTTAATCACCTATTTCTAACCCAAAAATATATTTTCTTGCTTTTTCAAAGCTTTTCTATGTTCTGGAAGAGATTTGTATATTTAAGCGTAATTCGTTAACAACTATAACTGCATAAGTTGTTCTTCTTTCCAAAACGATGGACACGAAAATATTTTTCCTGAGCTGGATCTTCTATCAATTTTTCATCAAAAGAACTTTTACATATTGAACAAATTTTAATCATCTGATAACACGATACTAAAGGTATTTTACTTTTGTGATACTCTCTTGATGATTTAACTAGTTAAAAAAAAGATTTAGTAGTATCAACCGCTATGTTGCATAATTTGTTTAAACAATCTTCTATAATTGATAATTTATCTGATAGTTATACTTTGAAACCAGTTATACAAAGATTCTTTTAGTGTGATCTCCTTTATCATGTTCTCAAATCTGATAGCAGTAACGTATTATCCAACAAACATTTTCTTAATGCAGGAAAATACTGATTTCACAATCCATCTACTACTATAGCTCACGCTATCCTTCAATTTATTAAGGTCATCTTTCTGTATCTTTGCAGTCTTGTTTCTTAAATAGTGGTTGGTCTTTCTACATCTGGAATTCTTTCTTACCTTTATTGTTGGGTGAATTCCTCTACCTAATAGATACTGAAATTATTGTTACTATCATAGGCGCCATCTGCACTCGTAGAGTCTACTATTTTATACTCCTTTATTGTTATATCATCTATTAATACAGGTAATACTTTTTCATCAAGTACTTGTTGACTGGTTACTTGTAATGATATTATTCTCTCCTTTTTTATGTCAAATGCTAAGTGGATCTTAAGATAACCTCTCTTGATATTCCACATATTTCTAATCTATTCTCCTCGATTTGTAACTTTAACACCAGTAGAATCAATTGTTATTACAAAAAAGCCGTCATGTTGTAAACTAGATTTATCATCATAATCTATTTTGATATTCAGTCTGTTTTATTCTTCTGCTAATGTTACTATAACCTGGAACCAACGGCAACGTATTTGAAGCATGTTTCCTAACTACTCCTTCCTTCTGTTTGTCAATATGGTAAGTGAAAGTATACTCTCATGCAACCTAATAACTTGATAAATGAATCTGAATATACAAATCTTTACCTTCCTTGTCCTTATTCATCTCTTCTATTTCATTATCCCAGTTATCGATAACATCAAAATCACGCAATACTTCTCCTCTCTTTACAAGAGATTCATTGTACTTGTTCCAGTTCACATGTATAATGATTATGAAATGTTAGCTAAATGTGTTAGGAATAGTGAGTTATGCAACAAGGCAGTATCAACCTTAAAATAAGATATTATAATTTCGAACAGTTTTATTATTTAAAGCTATAGTATTCATGAGCAGTAATTCAAAATTTTTCACTACTGATAATTTGTTCATTAAAATATCTTGGAATTATAGAAAGTATTAGATTGAGGAATAGGAGCAGGAGAAGGAGGAGGGGAAGGCTGGGTAGGAGCGGAAGTTCTAGGTTTAATCAATATGTTTCCACTACCGTCCGCTAAAAGTCCTGTAATTCCCACGAGTGGCTGGGTAAAATATTTTCCAGCAATAGTTTTATCTAGTGTAATCCTTAATTGATTTAATCCAACAATAGTAATAATAGCCTCAACATTTGATATCGTTTCATTTTTTAGACCTAATGATGCTAGGTCTACAGTTCCACTAATAATCGCGGTACCTCTATTATTTAACTGAATGTATTTTGTATTTTTAAGATTAGTAATTGCAAATGCATTTACATTTTTTTCATTTTGAATTAGCGTGAAAATAACTGTAAACGATTTTAACTCTCCTTTTCGTACTTGCATTGCCCATTGACCTTGAAGATAAGGTGCACTTTCACTTGTATCTTGTTGAATGGAACTGTTAGTATTATTATTTAATTGACTAGGTACTTGTCCAGTATGATTATTGGTAGTATTCTGATTATTTAAAAGAGGACTTTGAACAGGTTGTGTATAAATAATTCCTTGAGCAGAAAATGAATCCATCAGATTCATTTGACCGTCAGCAGTTTGAATAATATCATAGATTGCAACAAAATATAAAAAAAGTAAAGAGAGAGAAAACAGGATTAAAGAATCCATATTATTATTTATAAA
>DATFCH010000158.1:0-3330 GCA_035253345.1 Nitrososphaeraceae archaeon | reverse complement strand
ATACGTATCTAACAAATCATTCAAGATAATTTCATAACTTTCTACATTATAATGACGTTTAGAGAATGCAACAAATCTACGATACAAATGTTCACTGATAGAGATAGTTCTTGGCTTTGGTTCAAGTTTATTAGTAGAAGGGTCGATTTCAACCTCTCTTTCAATCCGACATATCGTCCTACTTCATTTCTAGCAGGCAATTAAAATACTTGTTATTTGTATGCTGAAGTATTGTTTGTAGTTGGACCAGATTTGACATTGTTATTGTTTGACTGTTGTTTATCGCTAATCTGTTGCATTATATAGAGATACAATCAAAAATCTGTTATTTATGCTAATATACAATGTAGTATAATTTAGTATATGGTATGTAGGGGAATATGTTCTAGCCATAGAGCTATGAGACCTAGCACCGGTAGAAGGTATTTGACAGGACAAAGACGCTGTCAGGTTTGTCAAATCTTTATCAACTGGGAAGGATTTTTCTGCCCCTGTTGCGGATGTAGATTAAGAAATAAACCTAGAAATAAGAAATATAAATATAAACTCATATTAAATAACAATATCATCAAAAATAAATACTAGTTAAAATCAAAATTCAATATATTGAAACTATTGGCACATTAAATATTAGTACATAGATCTAATTGTACAATAAATATAAAAAAATTCATAATCTTTTAATTCGTAGTTCAAAAATTTTTAGTCAGTGATATAAGAATCTTCATTAATTGAAATTATTTCAACATTTTACATAGTCATTACATGATAATCAAATTTATTTCACACAAGTAATTTTATAACAAATTAAGTGAAAACAACTAAATTTAAGGAGATTTGATTTGTTAACTCTATCTATATCTACAATTTTACTATTTATATTACTAACTAGTTCCTATTCTTCAAATGTGTTTGGACACAGTTTTACTACTGACGATTCCATTTATCTTTTAACTTTAATAGAGAAAACAAAAACAGAATTAGAGCTTGCAAACAAAAGTTATCCATTAAATATTACATTAGCTATAGATCATAGTGATAATGCAGCTCGATTTGTTGCTGACACTTTTTATGCAGATGAAGATGTTGTTAATGACGGAGACTTTGCTAATAGATACAATCAAGAAATATCAAAATCAAATCTCACGTCTAATGCATTAGTAGTAGTCACTCTCATTGACGAAGTATTAAGAAATTATGCTGATTCAATAGACTTGAACTTTGATCTTACAAATATGTCCAATTTATTATACATAATACCAACAACAAATTCTAATGATAAAGTTGATGTTGACAAATTAGAAAATTCTTATTTTGTTAATATGTTTAATAATTCAGAAAATAATAATATTGACTCTGATAAAAATAATAATACCACCACTCTCTTCTTATCAAATCATCAAATCGTTGATCATGCTTATCATGAAACTGCTAAATCTCTGGCAATGAAAATTAATACTTTATTTCAATTATATTTGAAATCCTTTATTGGTTTAGACAAAACCAAATTGAAAGATATAACAAAATTAGAAGATGATTTTAATGAATTCTATTCTATGGTAGATAAGAATTCATCACCAGCAGAGATCATGAAAAAAGTACATATAGATATTCAACCTACAATGCAAAAGTTATATAATTTGAAAACTAATTTACCACAAACATAATTTCACTCAATATTGCTATTCAAAAGTACTATTGATTGCAAAAATATGAGAATCAAGATGCTCAAATTAATTGAATAGAAGCAGAGTAATCTGCAAAATCACTAACAAGATGATTAGTAGTAAGAGGAATACAAATTACTAATTTACTTTCTATACTCAAATTTATTGATTCTTTGCAAATTTAAAAACATGTTTCATGTATATAAATGGAAACAATTTTTATCTCTAAGAATAGTGATACTATAATAAATAATAATGATTTTAAGATAAGAGATGAGAATGTTATCTTGTAATTTCTGAATTTTTTTGGTCATTTATCTTATACTTTATTATTATCTTTATTACAATCGTAATTTGCTCTAAAGTGTGATTTTCCACTATCTGTAACATAAATATTCTCTTCTGAGTCTATTGCTATATCATGAGGTATTAGAAATTGATTATCCTTACATCCTACTGAGCCCCACATTGTAAGAAAATTACCTTCAGCATCAAATTTTTGTACTCTCACATTTCTTGTATCAACTACGTAAACGTTACCTTGTTTATCTACTGCAATTCCATGATCTTCTATAAATTGACCTTTACCTTTTCCTTCACCTCCCCATTGTTTTATAAATTTACCATTATCATCAAATACTGATACTCTTGAATTTTGTCTGCCATCAGTAACATATACATAACCATTATGGTCTACTGTTATATCGTGTTGATGTACAAATTCTCCTTTCTTTGAGCCATATTTTCCCCACATTTCTAAAAACGTACCATTACTGTCAAATTTTTGTACTCTAGGAAGAGCTTGATCACTAACATAAACATTATTCTTTGAATCCAGAGCAACACCCCATGGTTTTTTAAATTCTCCCTCCTTGTCACCTTCTGTACCCCACATTTTTATAAAATGGCCATTATTGTCAAACTTTTGAATATTTTTACCAGAATATTCTGCAACATAAATATTATCAAAGGAATCTACATCCATACTTTCGGGTTGCAGAAACTCACCTGGCCCTTTTCCTTTTGTACCCCATTTAGTAATAAAATTTCCATTTTTATCAAATTTCTGGATATTACAATTTTCTGCATCACTAACATAGACATTATCTTCAGCATCTATAGTAATTCCATGAGCGTGTAGAAATTGACCATCTTGAGATCCGACTGTTCCCCAACTATCTAGAAGATTTCCATCTTTATCAAATTTTTTTACAAAATGAAATTCTGAAGTATAAGGATCAGAACTCATATCATAATTAGATGCTAAGACAGATTCAATTTGGTTATTTATACAATTTTCTTTGTCAGTATCTTCTGAATTTGAATTTGTTGAAGCTGCATCTTCATTATTTGAACTTATTGAATCTTTGTTGTCTGGGTTATTTCCTCCTTCTCCTGCACTCGTTGAACCAATGTAATCATTTTCATCGAATTCAAATACCTGACCATAAACTACAGATATAAAAATCGTAGAAATAAAACACAAAAAAATCATGCAAGCTGGTATTAATATTACTTTTAATGGTTTGCTCACAAACTAGCCTGGATTATATCAATTATTAAGATTATATAATATGATTATATCATCTTTATATAGCATAATGCTTGATTAATTTGGTTCAAGTTAATCACAAATGCTAACTATTTACGCTCACCAAATAAA
>DATFCH010000157.1:0-3918 GCA_035253345.1 Nitrososphaeraceae archaeon | reverse complement strand
ATTATTTTAATAACAACTTTAATGTAAAAAATAAGGTATTACTCTGTAGAGAATGAATGACCACAAGAGCAACTTTTGGTTACATTTGGATTATTGATTTTAAATCCAGAACCCATTAAACTATCAATATAATCAATGTTAGCTCCTTTTAGGTATCTTTGGCTATAGTTATCTACTAATATTTTGATGCCATTTTGTTCAATTACAAGATCATCTTCTTCTGAATTTTCTTCAAAACCCATACCATAGGATAATCCAGAACAGCCTCCACCAGTAACGTAAACACGTAGGAATAAACTGTCTTTACCTTCTTGTTTCATAAATTCACTAACTTTTTCTGCTGCTTTTGAAGTAACAGTTACTATTTGTGATTGTTGAGTACTTTCCATATTGTACTTATATTCTAAAAAGAATATAAGTTTTCCCTGTCTTCAATAAGTCAAGTTAGTTTTTTACTTTGGAGCTCTGACCATTTCGCTAGTACACCAGCTGTTGTAACCCATGATATTACTGAATGATAGACAGGTACCTGATTATCTTCTAACCTCTTAGAAATATCATTAGTAAAGGGCCCGCCTAAAGCTCCTATTAAAATGGGTTTTTTCTTTTGTTTTTGAAAGTCTGCTAAAATATCAACTATAGTTTCTTCAAGTGGGTCATCTTGGAAAACGAACCATGGCATGATAATATCAACGTTAGGATCTTCCATAAACGTTTGAATAGCGAATTTATAATCGTCAGCATTTGCCGATCCTGTTACATCAAGTGGATTGCCTATAACATAAGTTGCAGGATAATGATCTGTAAATTTTCTCTTAGTCTCTTCGCTTAAATCAGCTATTTTTAATCCTAGTCTTTCAAAGTGATCGATTGCAGCAATTATAGGTCCAGCACCATTAGTAACCAATGCGACCTTATTACCTTGGGGTACAGGTTGCCAGGTTAAAGCCTTTAATGCACCAGTCAATTCCTCATAACTATCTACTGATATAATGCCAGCCTGATCGAATGCACCTTTTACAACGGAATATGATCCACCTAAAGAACCAGTATGTGATGCAGCCTGTTTTGCACCTCTTTGAGTTCGTCCATTTTTAAAAACTACAATAGGCTTCTTTTTTTCTTTTATAACTTTCTTGGCTGTATTCATGAATTTCCTACCATCTCCTAGACCTTCAACATATAGACCCATTACATTGGTTTTAGGATCTTCCGACAAGTACCAAATCATATCAGCTTCGTCAACATCCGAACGATTACCATATGAGATCATTTTACTCATTCCAAAAGAGTCAGAGGTCTCCATAAAAGCAATTCCAATAGTTCCACTTTGTGATAGAAATGCCACATCTCCTCTTCTAGGTCGAACCATTCTATCATGCCCTTGGAAAGCACAATCTAATCGATTTTCTCCATTAAACATTCCTATACAATTTGGACCAATTATTCTGATATTCAATTTAGAAGACAATTCTTTAACTTTTTGTTCTATTTCAGCCCTTTCTCCTCCTAGTTCTTTTCCACCTCCTGAAATTATTACCATATTATGTATGCCAATTTTTCCACACGTTTCCAATATATCAGGAACAAATTTCAAATCAACCGTTACTATAACTAGATCTAAATTTTCCTTTATATCTCCTAAATTTTTATAAGCTTTTAATCCTAAAATTTCGTCATAGCCTTTTGCATTTACAGGATATATTTTTCCTTTATAATCATATTTAGATAAACTTTTTAGAACAGAATTACCTATTTTACCCTCCTCAGGTGACGCTCCTATCAATGCAATAGAATTTGCGTTAAAGAATACATCCATATAGCTTGAGTCAGGCGTTGATTGAGAGACTATATTTGTATCAATATCTGAAGTGAGAATAATTTTTGCATCAACGACATAATAGTTATCTGGATAAACTATTATGGGATTGAAATCAACACTATTAATGTATTTAGCAAGATCAAACCCTAAATTGCCAATTTTAATAATTGCATCGCATAACATATCTAAATTTATTTCCTGTGCTCCTCTAAACCCTTTTAGAATCTCTTTAGCCCTTAAATCATTTATCATATCTAATGCATCTTGTTTAGATATCGGAAGAACCCGAAAAGATACATCCTTAAATAATTCTGTGTAGATGCCTCCTAATCCAAGCATTATTACCGGACCAAATTGAGGATCATTTTGTAATCCAACTATTAGCTCGATTCCTTTAGGAACCATCTTTTCTAAGAGAACACCCTTTATTTTGTAATCTTTTGAAAGACGGTTATACATATCCAAGAATGTTTCTTTAACTTCGTTTTCATTTTGTAATCCAATCTTAACACCTTGAACATCAGTTTTATGTAAGATTTCATCAGATACAATTTTTGCGACAACCGGAAAACCAATTTCTTTTGCTTTAGATGTGGCCTCTGAATCAGTAGTTACAATTGAATAATCTGGAACTCTAATCCCATATATTGATAGTATAGATTTTGCATCTTCTTCAGTTATGACCTTACTTCCTTTTCGAATAGTATCATCTAATATTTTTACTACTTTTTCATAATCTGTCATTTAATATGGAGAAAAATTTAGTATAGTTTCTAATTAACTTTACTCCACATTTTATATTATTTGCAAAATACATCAAGTTGGTTAAAGTTTATCATTTAATTTCTGTAATGATCCAATTAGATTTGTACGTCTTGATTCTTCTGTTATCAACTCTCTTGTATTTTCAATTAAGATTTTGCTTACATCTAGCTTTTTTCTAATACCATTTACTATATTGTCATATATTGCAAATGGATAAAGAATACCATAAATTTCTTGCATTATTGTAAAAAGATATTCGGCTTTCTCAAATTTTCCATATCTAACCATATCGTATACCATTCGCTTTATCTCACCGATACAATCCAAAATACCAAATAGATATGCTTGGCCAGAAACACCGATATCTTCGATTCCAAGCAAAGATTGATTTTTTACTATATTCATAAAGAGACTAGCTTCTACTAATTCTTGTTCAGGTGTCGATATATATCGTGAAAGATCATCTTGAGCCATTTTTTTTAAAGATAAATATAAGTTCCTAGCTTTATCCAACTTTCCTTGACCTTCCTGAATATCATTTTGATGAAGAGATACAATAGATTGACTACACAGGATAACTACTTGGCGTGACTCTTTTATTAAATATTCACGTCTGCTCTCTATCGATTGTAATTCTTCATGAATAGATTTAAGTGAAATCTTTACATTTTCTGATGTCATATAATTATTGTTTATTACTCATAATATAGGTTTTAAATTGTAATACAAATAATGAGTATAGTTTTTAAAACTACATATAATTAAAGTTTGAATATGGAATAGAAAAATACGTGGGTAATATTCGCAGAAGTAGAGGATATAATTATGAATACTCAATCGTAAATAGACTGAATAACCGACATTGGATTGCTAAAAGACTAGGAGGTTCAAGCGTGGGTCTTCCAGATATAATTGCTGTAAACAATAATAAAGCAATTTTATTAGCTATTGAAGCTAAGTCTGGGACAGGAGATTCGTTGTATGTTCCTAGTGATCAGATCGAAAGATGTTTTTTAATTGTAAAAATGTTCAGATATTATAAATATAAACATGTAATTTTGGCATTTAAATTCCTAAGAAAAAAGAGAATTAAAATCAATAATAAATCAAGTTATGAAAAAAGGAAACTTGTAGAATATTATAAAATTATTGAACCTATATGGAAAGTCGGAAAAACTCCTCAGATAAAATGCAATTACAATGGAAAAACATATGTACTTACGAATAGAGGTTCAAAAGAAATAAGTTTTCAGGATTATAAGATGCCCATAAAGAAAAACAAAATAAGGATATCAAATTAAATAAATTAAGTATAAATAAATATTCATAAA
>DATFCH010000156.1:0-5751 GCA_035253345.1 Nitrososphaeraceae archaeon | reverse complement strand
TATTTTTCTTTTGCTTCTTGTGTGTTAGTTCCTGTATCTCCACCTTCTACAATACCAGTATCTTGACCTCTTTGGACTGCTGTAGGTTCATGAGAGGTAATCTCCTCTGGTGACATTGGATCTTTTCCTTTGTAATTTTTATTTTCTTTTTCTGATGTCATGTTATATAAGTACAGATTATATTATTTAATAATTGGATTAATGTAGAATCTTAGATATATTTTTTAAATAATATTTAGTTGAATAAATTAAATATTATATCATAAATTGAATCATTATATATAAAAGGCAATGATGTTATATCTAAAATTACATGCTAATGAATGTAAATAAATAATATTTCAATCTCAGTACCATTCCAATTTTCATCATACCAAATACCACTTCTGTATAAGATGTATTATTTACCATCTTATTTTCAACTAGAATTTTTCAGCAACTACATGCTTCTATCTTGATATTCTCTATACTATAATTAGAAGATTAACCTAGTTATCCAATCCTTATAATTTTTAAAGTAAAAATTAATGATATAATGGAAGCTTCACGAATTATAAAACCTAAAGAAGCATTGCAGCTCCAGGATATTAAAACCTCCACTCCTAGAGGATCTCAAGTTCTTATCAAAGTTGAATCTTCAGGAGTATGTCATAGCGATATCCATTTATGGGAAGGGGGTTATAAAGGACCAGAAGGTACTTTCTTAAAGACCACTGATAGAGGAGTAAAATATCCTCTAACACCAGGACACGAAATCGCAGGGGTGATAGAGGAACTAGGAGAAGAAGCACGAGAAAAATTTACTAAAAATGATAAAGTAATTGTTTATCCTTGGATAGGCGAAGGATTATGTCCTGCTTGTATTCAAGGAGAAGAAAACCTCTGCGATAAACCGCAATCCTTAGGTGTTTATCAAGATGGAGGATATGCCGAATATGTTCTTGTACCAAGTTATAGATATCTTATAAAAATAAACGATAGTATTGAGATGGATGTAGCTGCCACTCTTTCATGTTCAGCATTAACCGCATACAATGCCGTTAGAAATGCTAAATTAGAGCCATATCATAATTTGGTTATTGTAGGTGCAGGAGGATTAGGTCTCATGGCAATTCAACTTGCGAAGGCTATATCAGGCTCTCGTATAATAGCATTGGATTTAAATGATGATAAACTGAATGTTGCGAAGAAAAATGGAGCAGACATAATTTTAAACACAAAAAAAGAAGATTCTATTAAGTTTATAAAAGAATTAACAGAAAACTTAGGTGCTGATGCCGTTATAGATTTCGTGAACTCTACCCAATCAGTAGAAACAGATATGCAACTTCTAAGAAGAAGAGCCAGACTGGTCTTGGTCGGTCTTTTTGGAGGTGAATTAAAACTAAATCTAATTACGATGCCAACTAAATCATTTACATTAATAGGTTCATATACAGGTACTTTAAATGAGCTTGTAGGTTTGCTCTCTTTAGCAGAAAGAGGAGTAATCAATCCTGTAATTACAGATAAATTTAAACTAGATGAAGCAACTAAAGCACTATCACAACTAAAGGAAGGTAACATAATAGGAAGAGGAGTTATAAATCCTTGAATACAAATAGTAATAATAATAACAATAATAATGACAATAAAATTAATACTATAAATCCTGCTACTGGACAAATAATAGAAGAATACAATATTATTTCAAATGAAGAACTTAAGGAAAAAGTAAAAAAAGCCAATGATACCTTTAACAAATGGAAAAAAGATATTGATGAAAGATCTTCCTATTTGGTTACTTTAGCCGAAGAATTTAGTAAAAGAAAGGAAGATCTTGCTAAAATTTGTACTAATGAAATGGGAAAACCAATAAAAGAATCACGTTCAGAAGTAGAAAAATGTAGTTGGGTGTTAAAGTATTATGCAGATAATGGAAAAATATTAACCAAAGAAGAAGTAATAAACTCAGATGCTCGAAAGAGTACAATTTCTTTTGAACCATTAGGAATAATTGCTAGTATAATGCCGTGGAACTTTCCATATTGGCAGGCATTACGATTTGCCTCTCCTTCGTTAATGATTGGTAATACTTCTATTCTAAAACCATCTAGTAAAACAATCCAATGCGGATTAAAAATACAAGAAATGTTTGAAAATATTGGAATACCAGAGGGTGTATTTCAAACAATAGTAGCAGATTCAACAATGGCAGAAAAACTAATTAACGAAGAAAATGTTAGAGCAGTTACATTTACTGGAAGTGTTTCTGCAGGAGCCAAAGTAGCACAAAAAGCAGTTTCTAACTTGAAAAAATGTGTCCTAGAGTTAGGAGGAAGCGATCCATTCATTGTTTGTGGTGATGCAGATATTGAAAAGGCTACAACTGGAGCAGTAAAAGGTCGCTTCATAAATTGTGGCCAAAGTTGTATAGCATCAAAGCGTTTCTTTGTTGTTAAAGATGTATCTGAGGAATTCATAGGGAAATTTGTACAAAAAACAGAAAAGTTAAGAATAGGGGATCCTCTCTCAGAAGAAACTGATATTGGACCTTTAGTGAGTTCAGATAGTCTTGAGAACATAAATGAAATAGTAAGCGATGCAATAGATAAAGGTGCAGAGTTATTGACTGGTGGTGGTAATGGTAATGACGAAAAAATTAACGATTATGGATATTTTTACAAGCCAACAGTACTCAAAAATATAACTCCAGACATGCGAATAGATCAAGAAGAGACTTTTGGTCCAGTAGCTCCCATAACCATTGTGGAGGATGAAAATGAAGCTATTAAATATGCAAATGATTCACAATTCGGTCTAGGAGCAAGTATCTGGACTACAGATCTGAATAAAGCAGAAAGACTCCCACAGTTAATAGAGTCTGGAATAGTAACAGTAAATAATGTTGTTGTATCTGATCCCAGAGTTCCATTTGGTGGTGTAAAGAAAAGTGGTTTTGGCAGGGAATTATCAAGATATGGGATGTTAGAATTTACAAATATTAAATCAATAAGACTTTACGAAGACCTAATTTCTGAGCATCATGTGGAATAATTTAATATTAAAGAAATTTTTAGGAATGTCAAAATGAATATTAATAACAAGAATAAAAATGTAAATTCTCATATACGTATTATAATTCTAGGAAGTGGATTTGCTGCTATAGAAACATTGAAAAAGTTACAAAAAAAGTACAAAAATAATAATAATATCGATATAAAAATAATAAGTAAAGATAACTATTTATTGTTTACACCAATGCTTCCAGAAGTTTTTAGCGGGATGATAGAACCTAGACACATAGTAACCCCAGTCAGATCTTTTTTTAATAATGGAGGCAAAGAAGAAGAACAATTTATCCATGGAAATATTCAAGGTATTGACTTTGAAAAGAAAATTGTTACTGTAAAGTATACAATAGGACGATATTATCAACCAATATCTTATGAACAAAAGGTATTCAAATTTGATTATCTTGTCATAGCTTTGGGTAGTGAAACAAACTTTTTTGGAAATAATGAAATTGAAAAAAACTGTTTTACTATGAAGACTATAAATGATGCATTTGTTCTCAGAAACCATATCATAAATATTTTAGAACAGATTAGTATGGAATATTCTATAAGTACAGATTACGATAGATCAAACTTACTAAAACAGCTTTTGACATTTGTAGTTGTTGGTGGCGGATTTAGTGGAATTGAAACTGTTGGAGAGTTAAATCATTTTGTAAAAGATGCTATAAAAAGTTATTATAAAAATATTAATCCAAATGATGTTAAAATTGTACTTGTTAATGCTGGAGATAGTATACTCACTCAAGTAGATGAAGATTTAGGTGAATATGCTAAAAATATACTAGAGAAAAAAGAAGGAATAGAATTTAAAATGAATTGTAAAGCAAAAAATGCAACAACAAACAAATTGACATTAGATAATGATGAAAGTATTCTTACATATACAATAATTTGGACAGCAGGTGTTACTCCATATGAAATGATAAAAAAATTAGATTGTGAACATGATAAAAAAGGAAATATTAAAACTAACGATATGTTAGAATTGTCAAATTTTTCTAAAATTTATGCCATAGGTGACTGTGCATCAATTATAAATCCACGTAATGGAAAGCCATATCCTCCAACGGCTCAGCATGCAATAAGACAAGGACAATTAGCCGCAGAAAATATTATTAATTCCATTGAAGGTAAAAGGCAAAAAAGAATAAACTATAAAACAAGAGGAATGATGGCAACAATCGGTAAGAGAGTTGGAGTAGCAAAAATATTTGGATTCAAATTTAAAGGCTTCATTGCTTGGATGCTCTGGCGGTCATTTTATTTGTCCAAACTTTCTATGTTAAAGAAAAAACTAAGAGTAGTAGGCGACTGGTCAATGGAACTAGTTTTTCATAGTGATGTGTCTATGATAAAAGGATATGTAGAAGAAGAATATGATAATGATATAAAAAATGAAAAAGGAATGAAAAAAGAAGAAAAACATCCGCAACATCAAACCCAACACCACCAACAACAACAATAAAGATGATAATAAAAAAGATGACATTAAAGAAAAAAACATTATAGCAGAAATAAAATAAAGATTAATGGAACTTCAATGATATGATATTTAGATATCATTTAACTATTAAAAGTAATTAATTAAAATGAATAATATTAATAAAAAAACTAGCAATAATGATAAGGATCTTAATAATATTACAGCCAGAAAAAAACCTGTAGAAAATGTTTTAGTTTTACAGGGTGGTGGGTCATTAGGTGCCTTTGCTTGCGGCGTTTACAAAGCCTTGTTCAGAAAAAATCTTAAATTTGATATTATAGCTGGAACATCTATTGGAGCAATAAATGGTGCAATAATTGCTGGAAGTAAAAATAATAATCCTGCACAAGACCTTGAAGATTTCTGGCTTGAGCTTGCTGAGAGCAGTTATACTATAATCCCAGATATAATAACTTTTGATTATGATGATAAAACTAAAGTGACAAAATTAAAAACTATACCCTCTGCATCACTAAATGCAGCATTCTATGGTGTTCCAAAAATGTTTGTTCCTAGATGGTTTCAAACTAATATTAGCAATAATAGCAATAATATAAATGATAAAAACTCATTTATACAGTGGCTTCCTTGGAATTGGACTTATATCTACGATAACTCAGCTTTAGGAAAGACATTGGAAAAGTACATAGATTTTAAAAAACTATCTTCTCCTCCTGATCAACCAGAAATAAAAGATAGAGAAATGAATTCCAACTATTCTTCTTCTTCTTCTTCTTCAGACAATATTAGGTTGATTGTTACTGCAGTAGATGTACTTAATTCTAAACCATTGATATTTGATAGTTTTAAGATGCCCATTCAATTAAAACATCTACTAGCATCGGTAGGTTATCCAAATTATGGTTTTTCTTGGGTAGAAGTAGAGAATGGAGTTTATGGATGGGATGGTTCTCTATTAAGTAATACACCTATGAGAGAAGTAATTTTACAATCTCCGTCAAATGATAAAAATATCTTTATAGTAGAAAATTATTCAAAAAAAATAGATGAGCTTCCATCTGATATGACTGAGGTACAAGCGAGAATTAAAGATATATTATATGGAGATAAGACTGAAAGTTTTAGACAAATATCAAAATTACTTACAAGACATTTAGAGTTAATTGAGAATATGTACAATGAACTTGAATTTTCAAAAATGAATACAAAGAAAGCAGACTATATAAAAAAAGAATATCAACAACTTGT
>DATFCH010000155.1:0-2100 GCA_035253345.1 Nitrososphaeraceae archaeon | reverse complement strand
TTTATTTTCGACAAAGAAATCTGTTTTCTTCAATTTAAGAGATTATCAACAGTATATGGGGAATCATTTGAACTTGACGCTATTTATTCTAGAGAACATTGTATCTTAGCTAACTGAAAGAGTTTGCGAATACTTTAAAACTAGGAAATTATTATCAATACATAATTCGGTTAATTGAACAATCAAAAAGAAAATTCAGATATACACACCAAAGAGAAAGAAGAACACAAAGACCAATTGATGTTAAATTGTTCTTTATGTGGAAAAAAATTATTTTCAAACGAGTCTAGTGATATTATAATAGAAACTATATCTGCCTCAAAATATCATTTTGATAGTCCTCAATGTGCTATGATGTTTAAGAGATTAAATCATGTCTATGGGGAAAATCTAAAAAACTTTATGGGCACATCACAATTTATTGCTGATCCATTTTGGGATAAAACCATTCCAACAGAAGCTGAAATTAAGGAAATTAATCAAGAAACTAATAAACCTGATATAAAGGTTATTACTAATCGTGAAGAGGCACTAAAAACTTCTCTAAAATTAGTAAAAAATGCCAAAAATGAGATTTTATTGTTATTCTCTTCAGCAAATGCATTTTATAGACGATACGTAGGAGGAGATGGACTTGATATTATAAATGAAATATTTAATTCTGGAAAAGAAACCAAAATAAGAATTCTTACACCATTTGATGAAAAAATCACTGATTTTGTAGACAACTTAAAGAATTCATTGAAAATAGATATTAAATATTTGCCTGAACCACTTCAATTAAAGGTTACTATTATTGTTGTAGATCGGAGTCATTCTATGGCTGTCGAATTAATAAATGATGATGTCGATAACTCTATAGAAGCTATGGGATTATCTACATATTCAAACAGCAAATCTACCGTATTATATTATGTTTCTATTTTTGAAAGTCTATGGAAACAAGCAGATATTTATAAAAAAGCTGAAGATCTATACAGTCAACTTAAATATAAAAATGAAACACAAAGACAATTTCTTAATATAGCTGCACATGAGTTACGAAATCCTATTCAACCTATTTTGGGGTTAGCAGAAGTTATGCTTTCTAATAAGAACCTAAATGTAATACAACAGGAAGAATTATTACGGATTATAGTCAATAACGCAAAAAAATTACATTTTCTTACAAATAACCTTTTAGATATCGCACGAATAGATGAAAATCTTTTCACATTAGACTTACAAGAGTTAGATATAGTAAAGTTGACAGAAGAAGCAATAAACGAAATAAAGAGTCAAAACACTGATAAAAAAATCAAAATAATCCTAAAATCTGACAATGATTCAATTGATATTATTGGAGATAAAATTAGGTTAGATCAAGTTTTTCTAAATCTTGTCAATAATTCAATAAAATATACAAATGAAGGAGATATTGTAGTCTCTATAAAAAGAATCAGCAACAACAGCAATAATAGCAAAAATAATAAGAATAACAGTAACAGTGATGATGTCTTAATTCAAATAAAAGACAAAGGCTTAGGAATCCCACCAGCTATACTACAAAAACTATTTTTGAAATTTACAAAAGGGTCTAAAGCTGGAACTGGTTTAGGATTATTTATCTGTAAAAATATCGTGGAAGGTCATGGTGGTAAAATCTGGGCTGAAAATAATACGGATAAAGGTGCAACTTTTAGCTTCACCATTCCAACTAAACCAAATAGTAGTAATAATAATACTTAATCTATTTATTATATAGATCTATTACTCAAATTATTGTCAATGTATTTAATCATACTATGAATAAATATTTTTATATGTAGATTGAATATTTTCTCCTATATTAGTATCATGGAAAATAAGAATAAAAGAATACTGATCGTTGATGACGAGCCTGGAACAACACTTCCTTTTAAATTGGGATTAGAAAATCATGGATTTCAGGTTGATACTTACAATGATCCAAAAATAGCATTACATAATTTTACTAAAGGTTCTTATGATTTAGCTCTTGTTGATGTCCGAATGGAAGGAATGAATGGTTTTGAGCTAGTTCAGGAAATAAAACAAATTGATAAAAATCTTAAAGTTTGTTTTATAACCTCTTTTAAAGCA
>DATFCH010000154.1:0-3355 GCA_035253345.1 Nitrososphaeraceae archaeon | reverse complement strand
AACCTTCAAACAAAACAAAAATATTAAGAAAAAAGATAAAAAAGAAAGGAACAAAAAAATGAAATGATTAAACTTTACCATTTATAAGATACTTAATTGATATATTTTAATATTATTCCATCAGTTGATCCATTAAATATCAAATTTGTTTTCCTCTCACAGAACCCATAGTCTATAAATATTTCATTTGTCAGTTTTATCTGATAAGAGACAAAAAATGATTCGCAATCTTAGAAATCTTGACTTTTTGTAATTTGAACACCTCATAAACTTTATTGTTAATATTACATCATCAATGATATTTATGTAGCTAATAAATAAGAAATGAATTTTTTTTTTACAAAATAGGACTCCATTCTATGTTACTTAATTATTTATTGGCTTTATATATTATAATGGAATAATAACTAATATATTGACAAATCTTAGAATTGTTTTATTTATAGCCTTATTTCTAACTATTATTTTGTCGATTTACTATTTTGTTATTGATAAAAAAATTTATTATATTAATGCACAAGAACCAACTCTTAAAGATCCAAATTTGCGAGTAGAAACTATTGTTGAAGGATTATCTTTCCCTACTAGTATGGCATTTATTGATAATAACAATATTTTAGTTTTAGAAAAGGAAAAAGGAACAGTTAGACTTGTTTCAAATGGTATTTTGCAAGAGAACCCAGTATTGGAAGTAAATGTAAACAGTAGAAATGAACGTGGACTTTTGGGAATTGCTATAATGAATAAGGATGCTGTATTTTTATATTATACAGAACCCTTACAAAATGGTGATCAATTAAAAAATAGAATTTACAAATATCAATGGAATAATGAAGAACGACTTCTTGTTAATCCTACTTTAATTTTAGACTTACCTGCATTTCCTGGTCCAAACCATAATGGTGGAAAATTGATAATTGGACCTGATAATTTTCTTTATGCAGTAATAGGTGATCTTAATCATTTTGGCAAACTTCAGAATGTTGTAGACGGACCAGAACCTGATGATACTGGAGTCATATTCAGAGTAAATCCTGAGGATGGTTCTCCAGCTCCTGGCAATCCTTTTTTAATTAATAATAATGAGATATCATCATTAAACAAATATTATGCTTATGGTATACGTAATAGTTTTGGAATAGCATTTGATCCTTTAACTGGTATTTTATGGGATACCGAAAATGGACCAAGTGAATATGATGAGGTAAATATAGTTAAACCTGGTTTTAACAGCGGATGGCATCAAGTTATGGGACCTATAGCTAAAAGTGACATAACAGGAGATGAATTAGTTAACTTTCCAAATTCTAAATATGCTGATCCTGTATTCAATTGGCTTCCATCTCTTGGAATTACTGATATTGAATTTCTAAATTCATCGAAACTTGGAGATAAATATACCAATAATATTTTTGTTGGAGATATTGGTGCTCAGACTGATGGATATCTATATTATTTTGAAGTTAATGAGGACAGAACAGCAATTAAATTTGATAATAGTAATCAGGGAGGGTTAGCTGATTTCATAGCAAATAATGAAGAAGAAATGTCTGAAATATCTCTTGGAACCTCTTTTGGTGGAATAACAGATATTGAAACTGGTCCAGATGGCTTTCTCTATATTTTGACATTAGATAGAGGAGCAAATGGCGAAGGTAATATCTATAGAATTACACCTCTGTCATGAGAATAATGTTATTAAAATCCAAATACAATGTAGTAGTATAACCTACATGGACGATTCCACCGCTTAGCAGGAAAATTAAACAAGTGCTAAAATTGAATACAGAAACCATGGCTATTAAATTTTCCTTCCAGGATTTTTAATTCATCTATTTGTAATTATATCTAAAAAGTGCGTATTGAAATATTATATTTCAAAAACCTTTTAGAATTTATATTTTAATATCCTATACGTTGTTTTGCAAATGTAAATAGATGAAAATTATACAATTTATACGATATACAATCTATATATTCCATTTAGATTGCTATACTATCTATTATAATTGCTTATAAACTATATATAATAATGAATTTTTATGAAAATAAAATTGAATCTGAAACAGAATCTGATATCATCTGCCACATTTCACAATAGGAAAGCACATAGGTTTTGATGGAGTTTATTATAGTTGGAATTTATATCTATGAATAATGATTATGCTTTATGGATTCTGTTCAGCATATTCGTTGGAATTGCATTATCTATTGATTTAGGTTTAATGGGAAAATTAAAGAATATAATAAGCAAACAAAAAGGAAAAAATCTAATTCAGAATCACACTCAAGACATACTCGATTCTAGTCAAGAATCTTTGCAAAAACTACAACAACAACAAACTCGAAACGCTCTAAGATGGACTATAATCTGGATATCATTAGCAGGAATATTTGCAATAATTGTCTATTTTAATATGGGAAATGAAAAAATGTTAGAGTTTGTTACTGCATACACTCTTGAGAAAAGTTTGAGTGTAGATAATATGTTTATATTTTTACTAGTTTTCTCTACTTTATCAATTCCATATATTTACCAACATCGAATTTTATCGGTTGGGATACTGAGCGCAATAGTTTTTAGAATACTATTAGTATTGGTTGGTGTTTCTCTTTTAGAAAGTTTTCATTGGATGATATATGTATTTGGTGGTTTATTAATTTTAACTGCTATTAGATTGCTTTTTCAAAAGAAAGAAAAGAAGATTGATTTAGAAAAAAATATAGCAATTCGTATATTAAAAACATTTGTACCTATTAACCTAAACATAAACTCAAATAAATTTCTTTTAAAGCAAAATGGAATATTATATGCTACACCCCTGCTTGTTGCATTAGTGATAATTGAGTTGACTGATCTGTTATTTGCTATTGATTCAATTCCAGCAGTTTTGGCTATATCTTCTGATTACTTTATTGTCATTACATCAAATATATTCGCAATTCTTGGACTTAGAAGTTTATATCTTCTCCTATCTGGTATAATGGAAAAATTTTATTACCTAAAACCTGCATTAGTGTTACTGCTTTTCTTTATAGGATTTAAGATGTTGATTTCTGAAGTTTATAAAATGCCAGTTTTAATATCTTTAATTATTATATTTGCTATCTTGTCATCAGCAATTATATTATCTTTAGTAAAGATAAAACAAAATAGGAGTTCTACGATAAGAAAAGAGTAATCTAGGTTCACTTAAATTTTTTGCTGGATTATTATATATATTCTATTATCATATTCTAATTTAATACTAATAGATGATTATAATTATTTCTTTAATTATTATTATTGTATATATGTCTAAAAAATCAAATATTATTCCATACTATCAAAAGATGGTTATTTATAAATTTCAAA
>DATFCH010000153.1:0-2094 GCA_035253345.1 Nitrososphaeraceae archaeon | reverse complement strand
TTTATTTTTCAATAGGATTTCCAATGATATTACCTAATCTGACTATGAATCAATCACAAGTCTTTATGTTTGGATACGGAGTAACTACTTTTAGACTACTTTTAGAATAAACCATATAAAATGCTCTATCCCACAATATGTTAATATTTCTTTATATACTATATCATATACTAATTCCTAGAGGTTTTTTTATTCCTCTTTTGACTTGAATTTCAATCTTCATCAACGGTTTTACTCAATGGTACATTAACTGCTCTTATAATATGTTCTCCTATTGAGTCAATCTTCTTTTAGGAATATTTCTATATAATAAATGTAAATTCTTTTTTAGATTATTTATCGATATCGATATTAAGAATTCCGTCTGATATCACCAATATTACTACTACAACATACCAGTAGGATTAAATTCCTACGATATTCTTTTTTATATCATTATATTACGTAACATTATCAATATACATATATAATTGATAAATAGAGCTAATTTATTGATATTTGATTCATTATGGAAAGATAATCAATTTTATAAAGAACCTCATGGTAATTCATTTGAAGAAAAAGCATTAGATCTTTTTAAAGAAATTTATTCATATAATGATTTAAAAGATATATTTTACAGAGGAATTACATCCGAACATAACGTACATATTTTAGTTATAGGACCCCCTGCAACTGCAAAATCTCTTTTTTTACAATGTATAAAAGAAAAGGTTAAAGATTGTGTATATTATGAGGCTGCTAACAGTACTGGACCAGGAATAATTCATGATTTGGTAAATCATAGAAAAACAAGATATATTCTAATTGACGAGATAGATAAAATAAACCGAAAGGATCAAACTGTTTTTTATAATTTGATGGAGACTGGAGAAGTTCATATTATAAAGAAAGAAAATAAAATTAAATTCAAAATGAATAATCCAAAGATTTTCGCAACGTCCAATAGCAAAGAACGCTTAGCTAAGCCTTTACAATCAAGATTCAGTCTTTATACATTACCTGAATATTCAGATGAAGATTTTATTAAAATTTCTGTTACGTTGCTCACTTCGAAGTTTCATTTTACATCTTCTTTAGCCTCTTCAATTGCACAATTATTACTTGATGAAGGTGAAAAAGATGTAAGAACAGTGCTACATATTGCGAAATTAATTAGACCTAAAGATGACGAAATTAAAATTAAGAAGGTAGTACAGACACACTTAAAATATCAAAATAACGATGAGACAGAGTTTAATTATTAATAATTTTTATTTATTAAAATAATAATAAAAATGATTGATCTCATTAGAACTTAATATAATATTATTGCAATTATTAATTGAAATTTACTATAAATTATTTTTTTCTGGCTTCTATATACGAAAATATATCCCATAATTCCTCTTTATATATATCAAAACTATTTTCTGTTAATTCTTGCTTCAAATTAGAAAGTCTACCTTTTGTCAAAGAACGTATAGTATTGACAATGAGAGTTCCAACACTCATTAGACAACGGCTTGCTTCAATTACATATTCATGCCAATTTTTTCCAGTAGTGATAATGAAAACACAATCACATCAAGATAACCATCTTCAAGAGGAACAGACCTGAAGTAACAGGCTATTACTTTTTCATTGATCGCAATATTATCGAAACTTTTTACTCTATCACTTCCAAATATATCCATTATTTTGCCTTTCCACATCCAAAATCTCCAATTTTTAGTCTCGGTTATATTTTTTAGCCTTTGTATTATTCTTTCAAGTGGATCTATAGTCCAGGATTTTCTAATTTCTTCTAACCTTTTGTGATAGTCATACTATTCTTCTGGATGTCGTTGCAACCTAGCATGAATATTCGGTAAATGTTATTATAAGAAGACATTAACTTGTTTGAATAATAAATTTAATTCTATCGCTAGTGTATTTAGTTTTTATTACTGGTACTTTTTATATATTCATCATTTTGAAGATAGACTTTTAACTACAAATTCATAAATTGTTATAGTATATTATACAATTAAAAAGGTGGAATAATATTTTTTGTAGTTATTTACCAAAATTTATATTTATATTTACAATAATGTTGCTATTAAAAGTTCCAGA
>DATFCH010000152.1:0-2908 GCA_035253345.1 Nitrososphaeraceae archaeon | reverse complement strand
ATATATAAATCTATTTTGTTGTTATAATATTCACTGCCTCAATCAATATAATTATTATTTGTACAATATCATTGTACATAGAAATAATGATTTGTATCTAGTTATATACATGAAATAGATTACATTCACATTTTTGTAGATAAGAACAATGTTTTCCATATTTTTAAATATAGATCTAATATTCACAACTATAGATGTAGGTTAAAAGCCATAGAATTAGACTAGTCTTTATATAAATATTGGATATTGATTAATATAAAAATAAATTTTTAAATAACATCAATTTAACTTTATTATATGAATAATTATTTTATTTATAATATTATATTTTTATTTATCTTTATAACATCAATTAATTATTTAGATGTTTCAGCTACTATGTCTGATTTATTTTTTAATCAAATAATTTTTAATGAAACTAATATGACTATGACCAATGGTACTGAAACCCTCAAAAATTCTACTACTACAAATATGACTATGACCAATGGTACTGAAACCCTCAAAAATTCTACTACCGGTACTTGTGTAATGCCTGAATGCCCAAAGGGAAAAGTATGCATACAAGTATGTCCTGAATCTCTTCCTAATATTTGACATTTTTTCCCATTAAAAGAATTTTATTTTTATTTTGTGTCTATATATAATAAAGGTTCATGAGAGTTATCCCTATCTCCAGCAAAATAGCCGTGCCCATTATCATTACATTGATCTGAAGACTTTGTTCCTGTATTAATAAGATAATTTTTTACATCCTGTGGAGATGCACCTGGATGTGAGCTAATGTACAGTGCTGCTGCTCCTGCAACATGAGGAGCGGCCATACTTGTACCTGTTAATTTTGCATATGAGTTTGATTTAAAAGTCGAATAAATTTCTACACCAGGCGCTGATATATCTACTACATCCCCAAAATTACTAAAACTTGCTAACGTATCATCTGCGCCATAAGGAGTTGATGGTCCCTTACCTCCACATTTTCCATCAGAATCGGCAATAGCAGATACAGTTATTACGTCTGGATTATTTGCTGGAGTAAATGTACTAGCATCCTTTCCTTCATTACCTGCAGCAACAACAATAGTAATACCAGCTTTAACTGAATTACTTATTGCAATATCTAATGCTCCTGATTCACACTCACATCCTAGACTTAAAACTGCGACATCTACTTGGTCTGAATATTTATTAATGTAATCCAATCCTTTTATAAGAGTAGATATATCTCCCATTCCTGAACTTTCCAAGACCTTAATAGCCCATAATCTTGCTCCTGGCGCAATTCCTACAATACCAAAAGAATTATCTTTGGCAGCAGCAATTCCTGCAAGATGTGTGCCATGGCCATGATCATCATCGGCATGAGTAGCTTTGGGAATAAATGATTTCTCATGAACTACATTTAAATCGCTATGATCTAGATCTATTCCTGTATCTAAAACGGCTATATCTGCATCAACACCATTCGAATTAATGTTCAAGTTCATATCTCCATCCACTCTATCTATGCTTTGTGGTAATACCTGATTTTTTATATCTGAATTTATAAAAGATGAAATTTTTCTGTCCTGTCCCATGTATGCTACCAATGGGTTATTTTTCAATTGTTCTAAAACTCTATTATCAGAAATCTTTATAGCAAAACCTTTTGCAACATAATCATAGACATATAATAATTCAGTCCCCGTATATTTCAATTCAGTATTATAAAATTCCATTGGATCTATTGAATTACTTTCTCCTTTTTTATCTCCCTGAAGATATACAATGAATTGATTAGGAATTATGTTATTGACATCTAAGCGATGATTATCAAGATTTTGATAATTATTAAAATAGTAAAAAGGGATTTCTATACCAGGTACATTTTCCGCGTATATATTCTCTGATATAGAGATAACTAAAAAAATCATAAAAGTAGCAATCATTACTAAAAAGCTCATTTTAAATTTGTACTGAAGATTCATTTTTTTAATTAACATAAAAATTTTAATTTATTTTTATTAATACTTTTAAAAATTTTTATATATATTAAAATAAAGGAAAATTTCAAAATCAGATTTTTCTCTATTTTCTCTCTATTTTAAAAGATTATAATAAAGTTATAAAAAAATATTATCAAAATATAATATAAATATTCAATCATATTCTAAACTTAAAAATTAATATAAATTAATCGCTAATAAAATCTATTTATTATTTCAAAATATGCTTTTATATTTAATTAGTTAGGAATAATTTAGAAATTTTTCAATTTTAAAATCAATTACAAAAGAATTTTTATTATTTATTATAAGTGTGATCCTTATACGAAGAAACTAATGTCAAAATATTATTATCTTTATCTAATTTGAGACATAATTCCACCCCAATCTTGTTTTTTAGGTTCTGTAATGTTCACTCCATTTTCTTTTAATTCTTTATAGGTATTATCAATATTTTTGTATAAAACCAAAGATTTGTCATAGTTCCAATTTCTTGTTTTGCCTATTCAATTTCTTCATTTATCATCATGTCTTGATTTGGTTCCATTAAACTATTTGTAGTTGTAGAATTTTTAGGTGTTACTTCAACCCATTTTGTATTCTTATAGGGATATTCACCTTTATATCAAAATTGCGTTTTGAGTATAAAATGTATTGCTCTTGCTTGATTTGAAACAAATATTATTACTCCTCCAACATCGTCAATCATATTAAATATTAAACTTCCTATTACTTATATATAACTTTTTATCATAGTAATCAAATATTTTATATTATCATATCAATAATTAATTTTTTCTAACATGGTCTTAGTTAACAAATATTTCTAATTGAGTATATATATTACAAATGTCTAATAAAGTGAATATTATTTAGTATGTTAAAATTGTTACTAGAATAAATATAATAATAAATTAATATTT
>DATFCH010000151.1:0-3020 GCA_035253345.1 Nitrososphaeraceae archaeon | reverse complement strand
AAAATATAATATTTTTAAATATGTTACTAGTATATATATTAGCTTATCCAGACTAGAAATCCAAGATAAAACCAATAATTATACACTTCCTTCTGCTGTTGTTGTATAATTCATTACTCAAATTCATTATTCATAACAAAGGCAGCAGAAAATCAAAATATTAAATTAAATAAATCTAAAAATAACATAGTATATTAAAAACATATTAAGCTCGGCATTTAAATAGATATTTAGTAAACGAAAAACAATATTGCAAGCAATCAAAACCATAAATAAATAAATTGGTTTTGTATAAATGAAGAATAAATTGTTTTTAGTGAGATCAGACTTTTTCTCCTTTTTCTTCTTCCTATTTTGTTACTTTTATTTTTGTGTTTTTTATTATTGGTAGCCCAGGTAACATATAATATCTTTTACTGGTAGAGTAAATATAGTTGAAATTCGTTATGAAGCAAATGTTACCATGAAAGGGTTTTCCAATACTGATACAAGTAGAAATATATGTGAAGGGTTAGCAGGATGTTGTAGACATGGAAATGCAACTCTTGCAATAGACTCCTCGGCCGTTATTGATTGTCTTAGTGAGGGCATTTCTGTAGGCTTGACAGATTTTATTTCTTGGATTCACAAGTAGATCATGCACTTTTTACAAAAACTGATATTACTGATTACAAGGTTGTTGGGATATAAAAATGTGGAGAAAATACAACATTGGTAGTTTCAAAACGTCAAGTAATTACTGCTGATGCAATTGAAGTTGTTGGTCGAGTGGAATTAGTGGTACTATCGGTCCTAAAGTAATAATTATTGATAACAAGATAAGTGGAAATACATGCAAAAATTTTGAATGTGATCTGACTTTTTTTACTCAAGTTCAAGGCTATGGTACATTTTTTTCCCAGTCAATTGATATTCAATAATTGCTGGTAATGTGGTAACAAATAATGATTTAAGTAAAGCTGTGACAAAAAGTAGCGGATATTGTAAAATTGAAAATAACAAACTATCTGACAACCATTTCTTTGATATTGCTGTAGTTGATGGTGATCATACAATCTCTAATACCAAAATCTTTGGCGGGAAGGTAGGTGCAGCAAAAGTAATATCCATCTAATAACACTACTACAACACTAGACCAAGTCAAAATTGTCGGTGCATAGACTCCAATAAAAGCACTTTCGTCTGGTACCATAACTGCAGCAGGAAATGTATCTCTACATTTTTCTTTATCTTGATTGACGGCAATTATTCGCTTTCTTTTTTTTGTTTGACTGTAAATAAGTTTCTAATAAACGCTAAATAATAGGTATCAGTTGAATAAAATATATTCTTAATATGATTATTTTTGTATTATATTATTAATAATAGTATTAGAATATTCTAAAATAGATATCTTCCCTTTTCATTTCATATTAAACTAATATAATCAAATCACTTTACTATTAATATGAAATATAGAGGAAGAACAGAAATAGTAGCAACTATACTAGAGGCAGCAAAGGGAAAAGCAACGAAGACAAAAATTATGTACATAGCTTTTCTAAGTTACAATCAATTAAAGGAATATCTTTCTGTCTTGATGGAAAACAATTTAATAGAATATAGTGAAGAGACCAAAACCTATAAAACTACAGAAAAAGGATTAAACTATCTTAAAATGAATAACGAAATTGGAGACTTGTTACAAAGTACACCACTCAAAACCAATTAATTGAGTTTGTATATTATCACTTTTTTATTTATTATTTTGTAATTTCTATTTTTCATTAAAATAATATGACACTTTCATCTATCTGATAATTAATTATAGTAGTTCTAGACTCATCTTTTTGTATAATTTTGTATAAAACAAGAATATATAGATTAGCTAGAATGACTCTATATTTATTTGACATATTCCAGATATATCCCTATTCATGATTCTTAAATATTGAAATTATAGTCTTATGTAAAACAACCAGTAAAGTTATTTAGCAGTTGTAATAATATCAGGAACATTTGCTTTATCATCTTATCAATTATATATGTTAAGAAAGGACAAGCGCTACCAAATTATAAAATGGACCAATCCGTTAAAGACCATTATGAAAATAGCGCCAAAAATTTAATGTCAATAACAATGCACAAATCTAGTCCGTAAAGTAGTCAGGTTATATGACAAATAAAAAAGTAAAATTTTTAATAATAATTTTATAATTCTTTAATGATGACTATCATCATAACAATATAGGGTGTCATGGTTAGTTTTTTAGTGCTATTCCATTATCTTGGCACGGATAGAAAAATAGTAGGAATAATATTAGTTTCGTGAAGATTTTATTTATAATTTGATCAACTTTTTAGTTAACATGGTAGAATACTAGTTAGAAGAAACCATAGCCTTCTAGGGAATTCTCCCAACCCTTCGAAGACTATGGCGGATAAGAACTTGAGTTAGTTTCTATTATCTCAGACCTGTTTGTATAGTAGATCTACTTTTAAAGTGAACTATATAATATTTGTAGAACGAAGTTAACTATAAGCCATAGTCCAATATGATGAATATGAATACGGCTATGACTTGAAATTACTGCCTTTAGTATAATTCAATGATAAATATATTTAATAACTTGAAGTTATTATTGTCCTTCCTGTTACCTACAAGTCATAGCACACTATAGAATAATCCGTTCGTATCATAGTAGACTATTATTCAATCAAATCTTTCTTTTTTCTAGGTAAATTACAGGTAGCAAATTATTTATTATTCAAATAAAACTGATAATTGACAAAAATTCTTTGATAATAAAAAGTCACAGATTCTATCAATCGATCAGGAGATAGTAGAATTATGACTTATTCAATGTGATTGGTGTATCATAAAATAGATCTATAGTTATTATTTTATAATGTTTTAAAAATTAGTCGAAAGCTAGATCAATTGATATATAATAATCTTCTTATCAATAATTCAAGTAGAAACAAACTCAATGTATTAATTTCTATAAGAAATATAAGAGATATGTATCTGAAAAATCTTA
>DATFCH010000150.1:0-2749 GCA_035253345.1 Nitrososphaeraceae archaeon | reverse complement strand
ACAGACAATTACTTCATCATTTGTAATTTTAACACAAACATACTGTCACTATAGAATTTTCACTAATTCATGTTATGCTATATCTTTACATACACAAGAAATATTTATTGAATCAAGTAAAATATTCTAAAAATCTATAAATAAGAATCGTAATCGAAAAATATGATGATTAAGTATTCGTAAAAATCTTGTACAACAAAAAAATATATTTTTTTAAAAGAAACACTTTTAAATCAATTTAATTTTTTTAAAATTTACACAAATCATTTTTTAATTTCTTGTATCAAAAATTTTTATTCTTTTTTTTCTTCTATTTCTTCTTCATCCACTTTAGATTTTTTAATTCTTTTACAGCACTTACCATTAGGAATTGGATGGCCATGTGGACAAAATACAGGATGTTTTAACAACGTACACAATGCATCAGTAAATTTTGTCTTCATGTGATGTTCTATTCCGCATACCATCTCTTCATCTATTTCAATTTTTAAAGCATCATGCATCATTACCTCAAGCAGTCTAGTGTTTCGGATCATCTGTTTTCCTATTCTTTCTCCATGTTGTGTCATTTGCACTAGATTTCCTTTTGCATAAAATACAAGATTGGCATCATTAAGTTTATGAAGCATTTGTACCACTGAGGGTTGTTTCACATTCAGAAGCTTTGCAATCGAACTTATTTTCACATCCTGACCTTTTTCTCTAATAAACCATATAGCTTTCAAATACATTTCAATATGTTCAGATTCAGCAGTACCTAAATACAAGGCTTCTTCATTTACTGTTTCTGATGGATGGGCGGTCACGTTACTTATTTTTGAACTGATTCTATCTATTAACTTTATCCCGATATTAATACACGATATGCCTAAACTAACTTTAAATCTCTCGCTATTTGAATTACATTTGGATGTTTAGAATTAACCAAATTACGGTTTTGGGATCAGGTATTATGGGTCATGGAATAGCACAGATCTCTTCTATGGCCGGATATAATGTAGTTCTAAGAGATATCGAACAGTCATTTTTGGATAAAGCCATGGATAAGATAAAATGGTCAGTAAATAAGTTAGTAGAAAAAAATAAAATAAATCAATCTCAAGCAGACGATATCATTAGACGTATTAAACCTGTCGTAAATTTAAAAGAATCCCTACAAAATTCAAATATGGTTATAGAGGCTGTTCCCGAAGATCTCAATTTAAAAAAGAAAGTATACCAAGAGATTGAACAATTTGCAACCGATGATATAGTATTTGCTTCAAATACTAGTACTTTACCTATTTCAGAGATATCTTCTTTTACATCTAGACCTGAGAAATTTATAGGTCTCCATTTCTTTAATCCGCCTCAATTAATGCCTCTGGTTGAAATTATACCAGGATCTAAGACTAACCAAGAAATTACGGACCTTGCTATTAACTTTGTACAAAATGTCAAAAAAACACCTATATTGTGTAAAAAAGACGTTCCAGGATTTATAGTCAACAGGATATTCATTCCATTAGTTCATGAAGCTGCTTATTGTCTTGAAAGATCAAATGCATCGATGGTAGAGATTGATTCTGCATCAAAATACAAGATGGCCTTACCAATGGGAATATTTGAACTAGCTGATTATACAGGACTTGATGTAATTCACAAAGCTACCAATGAAATGTATACAAGAGACAAGAAAGTAATATTTCCTCATCCAAAAATTCAACAATTATACGAGAGCAAAGAACTAGGACAGAAGACTGGCAAAGGGTTTTATCCATATCAAGGGGAAAATTATGAAAGAGTACAATTAACTGAAGAAGCAGCGGAAAAATTTGATCCAACTCCTTTGGTAGCAGTTGCAGTTAACAATGCATCATGGTTAATATCGAATGGAGTTTGTAATACAGAAGAACTAGAACAAGCTCTGAAATTAGGGATGGGCCTAAAGAGAGAACTTTTTAAAACTGCTGAAACAATAGGAATAAAAAATATCATAAATACGTTAAAGAACCTACAGTCACAAAACGAAATATTTTACGAACCGGATCCTTATCTCTTATCATTAGATAAATAGAAAAATATATATATATTTCTATTTGATGGAAACAAAGTTATTATCTTATTTATTTACTTAGTTAATATTTAATCTAATTTGCTCATTTTTATAGTTTTACTCCTATTAGAAAATTTTACGTTATTATCAATTCTTTGAGTGCTGTTATTGACTATATTTGCAACAGCTCTTTTCGGATTTTTCATTTTTAAAATTTTTATTCTCTTACGGACATCCAGATATTTTCCTCCATATTCATCAGCTATGCCGCCACTACCGGATATGGCAACTACCATTTTTTTGAGCATGTATCCAACACTCGTTTCTATCAATGTTCCAACTCCTCCGCCAACTATAATAATTCCATCTACAGATGTAGCAACAATAAAATCCCTACTAAGTCCAAATCCAGTAGGAATAACTATATCACAAAAGGGATTTGCCGATTCAAAATCGCCTTGAGGTAGTATTCCTATTGTTGTTCCTTCATGATCTTTCGCTCCTTTACAAGCAGATTCCATTACGCCACCCAGACCTCCACAAATTAAAACGGACCCAGACAGGGCAATCTCCTTTCCGACTTCATAGGCAATATTTTTTGCAATGTCAGTACACCAATCTTCATTATATCCTATTACTGCGATCTGAGTCTTTCTCATTAAAAATGAATAATTTATGTCATTTAAAATTTTTTGGCAGTATTATTATATATAA
>DATFCH010000149.1:0-5091 GCA_035253345.1 Nitrososphaeraceae archaeon | reverse complement strand
TTATAATTTTGTCTATTACCGAAGTTAATTTCTACATAATTTTTATAATACTAATAATATTACACTAATATAATTACAGTATAGATACTTTGTTTAAAATACTTAATTTTTCTTATAATTTTTAGGGATAACTCAATTTTTATTAATCAACACCGTTTAAATACAAAAATCAAATTTATTAGATAAATTTCAAACATCATTAAATGGATAGATAAAAATAAAATACTCAGACGATACCAATTGTTTAGAAGTATATTTGGAACTGGTAGTATACGATTATTTAATTACTTTATTATCTGAATATACATATCTGTTTGTATTTTTTGTAATATTTGTATTGAGCATAATTCCAATATTAACACCGCCAACCTGGATGGTAGTTGTTTCAGCATATTCATTAAATGACCAGCTTAATCCATTTTTATTAGCAGCAATTGGTGCAACTGCTGCAATAGCAGGACGTTTGATATTATTACAAGTAAGTACTTTAGGAAGAAAGACAATAAATGATCATAGAAAAAATAGCTTAGAAAGTTTGAAGAAATATTTGGAAAAAACAAGATATGGCTATCTATTTGGGACTTTACTATTCGCACTAACTCCATTGCCAAGCAATATGTTGTTCATTTCATATGGATTGATGAATGTTAAATCCATGGGTATAATAATAGGTTTTTGGACAGGGCGTTTTGTAGCATATATACTTATGATAACTTTATCTAAATACTTTGTAGATTATTTTGATCAAATTTTAAATTCGGATATTCAATCCATAATAATTATTGATATTATAGGAATTATCATGACATTATTTGTATTGTTTATAGATTGGAATATTCTTTTTGCTGAACGCAGACTAGTTTTTATTAAACCGAAAGGACTTTTTTCATGAATTTATATATATTTCATTATTTTTCTATATGCATATTATAATGAATACTCAATTATGACTCTTTTTTATAGTCTTTACAAATTCCTCTAATTTTTTCAATGTTTGTGGATGTAAATGATGCTCTATTCCTTCAGCATCTTTATTTGCAATATCTTTGTCTACTCCAATCATTTTTAAGAATTCAGCTAACAAACTATGCCTTTGATGAATACTCATGGCAACATCAATCCCCTGTTGTGTGAGACAAATTCCCCTATACTTCTCATATTTTAGATATCCAGTTTCATCTAATCTCTTTACCATTTTGGTTACACTTGGAGAACTTACATTGAGGTATCGAGAAATATCTATCGTTGTGGCATAACCTTTCTGTTGTACCAATTCATAAATAACTTCAAGGTAATCCTCCATTCTATCAGTTCGGTATTCTTTTTCCTTCTTTCCTGTGTGAGCGTCACGTATTGATTCAAGGCGATTGATGTCTATATTAGAGTCAACTTTCAAATTTCTTAGCAATTATTATTTACCACTGTGTGTATATTTTAGTTACTAGTAATTATCATGATGATATCAGTAATGACGTTATATACATTATTATCATTCCCACCGTAAAACCAGCAATTACTGGTGTATTTAATATAGTCTCTTTTCTTGATTCATTACTACTATTGTTTGATGACATCCAAGAAAAAATAGCTAATACTACTTGAAATATTGCGCCAGCGCCTATGGCTAAAAATATTATTGCAGCAAATGGCGAATAGAGAAAACCCCCTATCCATGCTCCAAATATAGTAGGAATACCAGCTATCAAACCCATTATCACTAGCTTTCGTAGTATAACTTTGCCACCACTTTTTGCCATTGGTGCTACTATTGCCAAACCTTCAGTAGTATTGTGTAATGTAAATCCGACTATCAGAAAAGTACTCAAGGCAACTTCTCCTAAAAGAACAGCAGCGCCTATGGCTAAGCCTTCTCCAAAGTTATGTAATCCAATACCTATTGCAATCATCATTGATATAGCTAAAGGTTTTGCTAATTGTTGTTCTTTTGTTTCTTGTTGTGGGATTTGTTGTTGCTGTTTTTGTTTTTGAGGTTCTTGTGTGGTAAAAGTAGATGAAGATATCACTTTAGATTTGAATATACCAGTATCCGAAGTAGTCTTAGTACCTCCAACAAGTTTTTCAGATGCATAAAGCAATACCAAGAAAGAAATTATTGTGATCATTACAATCAACACTTGACCATTAAAAGCTCCAGCAATGTTTTTTTGTACAATTTCATTGCTTTCGACTAATGCATCTATACCTAAAAATACAAGCAATCCAGCAGTAAGACTAAGGAAGAATTTGTATTTGTTCATGCTAAGTCTTTTTATAAATGGAAACCATAGAAGACCTATAAGTACTGGTATAACCCCTACATATATTCCAATAATGGCAAAGTATGATGCTTGTTCAATATTTGGAGTTGGTGCTAATGCGGCTGCTTCGACACTCTTGCTAAATCGTGTACCATCAGAGGTAGTTACTCCGACTTCATATGGTACTCCTGCATCCCAAGAAAACGGCACTATAACTTTCGCTTCTGATAATCTTGACAAGGTTTTGCTTGGTTCTATGGCAGCTGGAATGATTCGATCATTAATATCGGCTTGAGCAATTTCTATATGTTCTGGTCCGGTATTACGAATATATGCTACAATTTTATCAGTTTGGAATTCAATTTTTTCTATTGTGATTTCTGGTAAGGAGATTCCTGCATTTAATATAGACATACCTGGACCAAAAAGAAATACAAGCATTGCAGCGAGTACTATGAATGGTATTATTGCGATAACAATCATTTTTTTGTGACTTGTATTTATGTTATTTCTGACGATTTTTTTTTCTGGCTTCATTTCATCTCACCCTTCTACTTATCGTAACGAATCTCCGTAAGTATTCGCTGTTGAGATTTGAGAATCTATTGTTATATTTTGTTGTCTAGTTAAAGTATTGTTACTATCGATTATCTCAGCGGGATAATCAGCTCTTTCACCTTTAGCAAATGCTATACTATTTGGCTCATATTGGTTTTCTTTAACCAAGAACATTCCCATCCAACCTTTCTCTGCGAATTCTGTTTTGTGTGCATGAAACATATATGGACCTGGATATTTGTAGGAAAATTCTAATATCGATCTTTCACCTTGACTCATTGTGATTATATCTGTATATTCGTCAGGAGTAAGGTTAGTTCCACTTCTATACAGATGAAACAGATTTGCATGTAAATGAAAATTATTAATTTGATCAAATTCTAACATATTCACCAAGTATACTCGCACTAGTTTGTCTTTTTCAATTTGGATGGGATGATGCATGTAATAATAAGGTATACCATTAACAGTATAGAAATTATTTTCAGTGTCAAAGTCATTATCATATCCATTCATTACCATAACCATTTCATCTGCTGGAGTTCTGGGTGTTTTAGGATCTACAATATAGACCCCATATAGACCCTTAGAGATATGTTCTTCCAGAGGTTGTACATGACAATGATATGGAAAGACACCAAATGGTTCCGCAGTGAATTCATAAATGAAGCTTCCACCTGGTGGTATAGTCTCAATAACCCCATCCATTTCTGAAGGATGGATACCGTGAGTATGAATTGTATGAGATTTTGATGCATTATTTATGAAATTAATTTTAACTATATCACCTTCAGTTGCCCTAATAGTCGGACCTGGAATTGTACCATTAAAAGTCCATGCATCCATAAATACACCTGGCGATATCTCTAATTTCTTGTCTAAAACTACTAATGTAAATTCTCGTAATGTTGTTCCGTTATCTGTTGTTGAAATTCTACCATAATTGAACTCACGTAAATATTTCATTGGATCGATTGAGAGATCTGTCCTTTCATCGGAATTTATAGAATCCAAAACATCACCATTAGTTCTAATTGTATTGTATCCAATACCATGTCCTCCATTTACTATTGATTCTTTTGTTTCTGATGCTTTCCCTTCTTCGTTTAAAGCTGAATTGTTGTTATTAATCTGTGCTATAACTGAAAATTTAAAGATAGAAAGTGCAAAAGCTGTAGTTAAACCAGCGAATAAAATTATAGAAATTAACATGATCTTAGAACGATTCATAGAAGTAATAATGTTGGACTATATAATAAATGTTAGCCTATGCTAATATTATTAATATAAGTTAACTATCTAAAAACAAACAAGCCTAATAACATTTAACGAACAATATGTGGGATAATTCACATCCCATTTTAACTGATTTAATTTTATTTATTTTACAATATTTTATGAATATTTAATTAATCTCTAATTACTAATTAAGTTTAGATAATAAACATATTTTAACTATTGCTCATTATTCCATTACATAGAAATAGATAGGAAGAAAAAGAAAAAAATTAGAACTTTAAGTTATTTTCCAATATTTAGTACTATTAACTAAATTTTATTACAAGGTTTCTAGTATTAAATTATTTTATTCAATCAAATAACACATATAATACTTCAATACCGGTAATAATCTTTTAGCCAAGAAGATATATTATAGAGATATCAATTTGTAATAAAAAAGTATATAAAAATGACATTCTAATTTTTCTTCCAACATTTTCCAATATAGATTATCTAGACCATGTAATGGAAAGAGTTCTCTAATAAATGTCATGAGTGATATACTATTTTTACAATTATCCACAAAAATCAATAACTAAATTAATTTATTTTATAGTAAAATGAAAAGAGCTGAAATATTTCTATCTTAGGTTCATGATATCATAGCAAAAAAATAAAAAATATTATCTTAATAGATTTAGCCTTGACATTTGTAGGCAAACTGAAAGAACATATTAATTGTATTTTTATCAACATCTGAAAGGATCATTGTAATATTATCATCAATATCAATCTCTACTTAATACAATAGAGCTAAATATTTTTATATACCACAGATATGAATTAAATTCACTTAAAGTCAATAATTTCGATATGTATTCAAACAACGAAATATCTAAATTTGCTAATATAATAAAATAATAAACCATTTTATGGAATAGTAATTCGGGATTAGACATTTGGACGGTATTTTATACGTTAAGTAATTAACCTTTTATAATAGAACTTGATGATTACAAAATCTAAATTTAAATACTATTTTATGTATATATAC
>DATFCH010000148.1:0-6211 GCA_035253345.1 Nitrososphaeraceae archaeon | reverse complement strand
TTATATATTATAATGGTAATCATTGGCTCTTTTTTAGCACTTGTTTTTTTTAAAAAATATAGGCAAAAATATACTTGATTTTAAATATTTATCATTTTGAGTTAGTAATTCAGATTTAAAAACTCCTATTTTAGACTTATTTAGCCCAAAATTTTCTTATAATAATATTAGTAAAACAAAATTTAAATATTAATAGGCAGAATATAGGATAACAATAAATCTTGAGATAATTAAAAAAATTCGTAATAAATCAGTAAAAAGATTGGTGATTTTTTATATCAGAAAATATAGAGAAGTAATTCATTTCATAAGACAAATAATATAAAAATAGGATCTAAACAAAAATCTTAATATGAAGGATAAGATCTATCTTGGAATTCATAATTTTATTGAAGAAAAAGTAAAAAGTATTTTTGAAATGGATGGAGGTATTGAATTTATTGCTAGATTGGATTATTGTCTGGTCTAAGAGAACAGGGTACAATATATATTATAAAAAAGGGGATTTGTAGTCATGGCTAGGTTGAGACTGTTCTAACATCCATAAAGTTGACTGTAAAATGGAGGATTAACAATAATATCCATAGGCGGAAAAAGAGGAAATAAAAATGCATAAGCAACCATAATTCCAACCCCTTCTTTGGAAAAGTTTAGATAATTAAAAAAATTTGATTATACGGATATTTCTGTAATGCATAAAATAATCAAAGGAGATATTGGTATTGCATATATTGCTGGGAAAAATAAACTATCATGGAATGCAATTTAGAGACAGTAAATGTCGACGAAGCAGAGGTATTAGCTGCTAAATTTAGGTTATCTAGTGGAAGACATTATATATTGCATGATCCAGAAAAGCTATTGGAGAAATATTAAAATGCTTGGAATAATTTTGGACTCAATATTTATCAATCTAAAAAAATAAGGTTTTCTTATAAAAGACAATGTTTAACTCTTTTACAATAAAGAGTGACAAGAAATACTTACAGCAATTTCATTTTTGAATTGTATCATTGACAGTTGATGATTTGTTCTTTCTTTTTTGTTTCTAACGTTGAGGTTCTTGTTGTGTCTTTTTCTTGGGCTTTAAATTTATTTTATTATTTCTTTTATCTTTAAGATTTTTTTATAGTTAGGTGTAGACTTCCATATTTTTGTAAATCATCTATTAAGTTTTGTTTGAATTTACGTTTATCTTTATGTAAATGATGAGTTGTATCACTCATTGATACAATTCTATCTATTGCTATGATATCATTTTCAGAAATTCCTGCATTCGATAATATTTGTATGCTTTTTATCACTTTTGGATAGGCATTATACTTTTTTTCTTTCATCTGCGTATCTCTAAATTTTTAATATCTATTTGTAGTCTATCTCTTTCATTTCTTGACCTAAGTACCTATTCATAATTTTTTAGATCATCTTAGAATTCTTTTTTTATTTGTTCGAAAGTTTATTATTATTCATATGATTATCAATATTTTCTCTAGCAATTTCCATTAAAGTCTTATATCAATTCCATAATTCATTTATACCAAAACCCATTCTTTCTAAATTTTTGGCTATTTCTAATTTGATCCTATAAGAATCTAACAACTCTTTACGATAGTCTATTTCTTGATTCAATAGTTTCAATTCATTTTTTCTTGCTTCTAATTCTTTTTTATAAAGTTGTGTATAGTAAAATAAATTATCATAATCTCCTATTAATTCTAAAATTATGGTAACATTATAATTCGTCTTTGATATCCCAACTACACAATTCACAAATCAATCTAAATTCTCCATACTTATTTCATATTGGTCCATTTTGTATTTGAGTATAGAAAATTAATTATAATGTTTGGACAATTTTTTTGCTACTGCTGATAATCTTTGTATTTCTTCTTCTTTTTCTTTTTATAGATTGGTAAGTTGATTTATTTTTTGATTTAAATTGTGAATAGACATTTCTAATCTTTCTTTTTGCTCTGTATTTTCCTTCAAATATTGTGGGATGTGAGAGAAAGAAATTTCCTTAGTAAAATTTATGATATCAAAAATATATATATATATCTCCTTTAAAAAATGAGTACCTCTGTCTCCTGCTTCATCTTCCTCTTTAATTCCATATTTTTTAAAATACTTAGTATTCTAAATCCTTTAGCACAATCAAATACGGTTAAGCCATTTTTATTTAATGTTACAGCTAATTCTCTCAATACTTCAGCTTTTTCAATACCAATACTATTGCTCCATTCTTGACAATATTGTAAACAGTTTTACTTCCGATATTGTGTTGTTTAGCAATATTTTCTCTAGTTTCTCCATTAAGTCAATCTTCAATTAGATAATCTTTGCTCTGGTGATATGTACCGGGCAGATTATTAATTCAAATTAATACAATTAAAGATATGTCAGAAAAGTTAGAATAATTGTCAAATAAGTCAAAAAAACTATCAAAATAGTCAGAAAAGTCAGATACATACTATATGGATCTATACGTAATATATCTTATCATTATTATTTTCATTGTAAGAATTATCTAAGACTGCCTTGTTGCGTAACTCATTAGTCCCAACACATTTAGTTAACCTATCCTAGTCATAATATAGTGAACTGGAACAAATACAATGAATCTCATGTTAAACGTGGTGAGATATTAGTTGATTTTGATGTTATTATAGATAACTGGCATATTGAACTAGATGAGATGAATGAAGGTAAAAAGGGTAGGATATTTGTTTACCCAGATTCATTTAAAATTACTTGGCTGTATGAGAGAATACTTTCATTTACCATACAGACAAACTGAGGGCATTGTACGAGCTCATGCTTCAACACATTACCATCAATTCCTGATTATAGCAGGATTTGCAGAAGAATAAACGGATTGAATATCAAAATAGATGATGATGATGATGATGATGATGCGAACAAATCCGGTTTACATAATGACTATTTTATCATTGCCATTGATTCTACTGGTATTAAAGTTACAAATAGAGGTGAAGGGATTAGGCACAAGTGGAATGTCAAAAGAGGTTATCTAAAGATACACAGAGCTGTTGACATTAAAAAGAAAAGAATTCTATCATCACAAGTAACTAGTGAACAAGTACATGATGGTAAAGTACTTTCAGAATTGATAGATGCTATATAACAATAAAGCAGAATAAGATAGTAGACTCTGTGATTGCAGATGACGCCTACGATAAGTACAAACATTTTTTTCTATTATCTACATATCAGAATTAAAATTTTGATATTGAGGAAGAATAATTTTAGTTGATTTCAAAATAAATAAAAAAAATTATATATTGTGTATTGACTTTACGATGCTGCCCCTTTAAGTTCAGTATTACTCAAACCACAATTATTGCACTTAAATAAAGTAACTTTCTCCTTTTCATTTGTTTCCATTTTCACACCACAACATGGACAATTCATACTTTTAAAACAATTCCATTGTATAAAAATTATAGTGGTAAAAGAATTATGAAATTATTTTTATATCTGGTTATTACAAATAGCTTTTAATTCATATCTCATTGTTATTGTAGTTGATTAAAATCCTTAATTGCTTCTGTTTCAAAATCATATGCTTTAGATAGCAGGTCTATAGATAGAGTATTTTCGGTATTATTGCCAGTCAAAAGATAATTTTTATAATGTGCATAGCTATTAATTTCATTTTGAAGAGAGTCTATGTAATTATTAAACACTGGTTTATACTCATCTTGTAAGTTATATTTTTTAGCGTCTGCTATTATTGTTTCAAGGCTATTTATATATTCATCAGTTTCTCTTGCTACCGTCAAGTTATTATCAATAGACTGATTATAATTTTGATTCTCTAGCGTATTTTGATAGGAATTAGATAAATTATTTACTTGATCAAAAAGGTTTACTATAAAATTTTTTGATGAGTTTAAAGGTTGAATATTATCTTCGCCTTGACCAGCAACTATGATGATAACATTATTAAAAGAACTTGGTATTGTTGTTAAAATAACAACTAAAATTATTGACATAATTATTTCGTACTGATATATTAATTTCATTTTAATTAAATAATTATTGTGCTTTATAATACTTATTAAAGATTATCGCTCTATTGATTAAAATTCACTTTTCAATTTTTTAATACAAAATATATATAATATGGAGTTCAATTTTTAGAATGAGCATATGGTTGAAATTAAACAATATATATTTTATTTATCATATAGTTAAAGAGGCTCTATTAAGTTAAGATTTATTCACCTCTGCTATTCAATTCATTAATGAAATAATTCTCAAAAATTTTATCGTTGTACATTGGAACAAAGAATTGTATCCAGTCATACATGAAATAGATTAAATTAATTTTCATAGTAATTGAAGAGTTAGAAAATAAGAATGTTGAAACATTTGAAAAATAGTTAAAAATTATATCTAAAAGATAACTAAAGTGATAAGAAGAACATAGAATTGATATGGGACAGGAAGGAGAAACTACACGTATAAAATTTTCTAATAACCAATGTGATGCATATTCTTTCAATTTACTAGAGAGAAAACCATACTTATAAATAACATTATTTTGTTTCTGTAAAAGATAAAACTTTTCATTTTAGTTGTAGTGGACCAACAAATCTGAGTAATTATACAAAATATCTTGAGGAATACCGAAATTTTAAATAGATAATAGAATTTATAAATTAGATATTTATTGAAGTTGGAAATATAATCAATAATCAATGTCTTCATATATTTAAATTAATTTTTATTTTATTTTTTTCGATAACAATACCTAAAGAAAATAGGAGAAGATATTACAACGGTTCAAAAATTGCATCGTCTCAGCATTTATGACTTCTCACTCTAATTTATTTTATGGAATTAAGTATTTATAATTGAAATATAACTTGATATTTTTTAATGCATAAAAATATATGTGTTGGTAAATATCTGAATATTTGCATAAATAAAATAATTTTGTTTAGTTATTATAATCTTTTGTATTAAATAAAGTATTTGAAAAGGAGGATAGTCTTTTAAGCGATTCAATTTTTTCTTTTTTTTCTATTTCTGAACCATCTATTGCTTCGCTTAAATATTTTATTGAATAATCATAAGTCTTTCTTGCAATAGGAAAAGGTACACCATCCTTTCCTCCATGAGCGTAAGTATATTTAACAGGATCACTCCATGAGGCTTTAGTTCCAAAAATTATCTCTGCAATAAGTGATAATGCTCGTACTGTGGACTGACCTACTCCATCTTGGGAGATTATTTCCTCATATATTGTAGGTTGTATATCATAAAGTTTATCCATTATCTTCCAATTTATTCTACGGGGGAGTTCATATTTTTCAATATTGGTAAAGTTGTCAATAAGGGTATCGCTATTGAAAGAAGATTCATTCCTATAAATCCATTTATCTAAATTGTGAGAATTATTTGTTTCCATTATTTTATATATGGAATTCTTTATTGATTTTCCATCTTTTATAATATCTACACAAACTTTACGGTTTTCTTCTGATTTCGTAGAGGTCATATCTAAACAAATTGGAACTCTTTCATCTCCAATAATTCCTGTGTGTGGTTCATTAATATAGTTCAAAGTTTCATCTGAGATCCAATGGTAACGTCTAGCCATTCTATTGTATTTATTTAGTCCTTGTTGGATAATTGTCCAGTTGCCTGAACCATCAAAAAGAATAAAATGATGATACAAATTGAATCCATCTTGAATAGCAGCACTATCCACTTTTGCAGCCATCTTGCTTGCGTATACAAGCTCGTTAATTCTATTTGTTGACAAGTTGTAGTTTTTTTCTGCAAGTTTAGGTATCTCAAATTTTGGTTTTGTAGAATTTTTTCCCTTCCCACCTGACAAAGATATTCCATGAGTATCATACTTTATTGATTGTTTCAGCACACCAGTAACAACGGTTGTTAACCCTGATGAATGCCAATCAAATCCTAAAACAGAACCAAATGCTTGGAACCAAAGCGGATCGGAAATACGTCTAAAGAATTCGACTGAACCTTTTTCTTCAATGATTATTTTAGTAATAGAAGATGAAAGGTGTATCATTCTCTTGACCAAATAAGGTGGGGCATGACCACCATGTAATGGGAGATTTATGATCCCTTTTTTCAATAATATAAAAGTAATATTATTTGGTGTTATTATTATTTTTTTATTTTGAAATTTATAATTTTATTAGGATTATTA
>DATFCH010000147.1:0-9400 GCA_035253345.1 Nitrososphaeraceae archaeon | reverse complement strand
ACTATCTATAATAAACTAATTGAATGCTGATGCTATGGAGAAAAACTATTCTCCGGAAGTTATGTTCAACTTGGATATTGTATACTTTATTTTAAAATAATTCTAAGGATTAAAATTAATCCTTTTAGAACTAGATATTGTTGCTTAGTTAAGAGTATAATTTGTATTTTGACGAGGTATTAAACAACCAGAGAATGAATGTACAAGACATAAGTATGTAAAATCATTCTCCGGAAGATTGAAATATAATATTTTAAGCCGATGAATAAATATCTTCTATATTTAATCTAACAATCGAGAAATATATTTGTGGTGAAAAGTTAAAGGAAAATTTTGTCCCTTTAATATCTTCAACCACAGTGACAGAGAATTGTGGATTCATTGATTATATCTCCAAAGATAAAAGCATATTGTTTTTATACTAATTATAATAACAAAATAATAACCGGAGAATAGAATGAGAAATATCAGATCAAGCACACTATTCTCTAGAAGATTATATTTTACTGCTATTGATAACAAAATAACTACATAGTTAATGACAATTTGGGACAGATTAATTTTTTAGATAAATCCTTCCGGAAAATAGAGCATCATGGAAATAAAATATTGTCCGAAAGTAGTGTGCTATATGATAGTATCAAAAAAAAGTCTTGATTGTTTATTAAAATTAAAGATAATTTTTGCTAATTAACAAGTTATAGCCCCAAGGTTATGGATCAGTAGTAGAGGAGGGCTATAACTCAAACTTATGTTCGCTTTTTTAGATATTGCATTTGAAGATGGTATAGAAGGTTTGACTCACAATGATTTTGGTTCAGGCTATCTATATCGAGGGTTAGATAGATACCCTGTAATGATAATCATCTAAATATATATTAACTTTGAAACAAATTCCTTTAGATCTAAATATTCCTAATTAGTTGCTAAATTATAATTTGTTTTTTGATTATATTAAACCTTCGGAGAATAAAAAAATGAAAAATGACAGGATAGCAATAGAAATTATTCTCCGGAATTTATGTATGTCTTCACTTTGGTAAGGTATTCTTATTTTTAAAATATTTATCGACACTAAAACTAGTTCTTTCAGAACTAAATCTTGCTAATTAGGTGGATGAAAGATAAATTTACTACTTTTTGTAATTTAAAATCATAGAACAAACTTTTACCAAAACGATTCGTTTAAAGATTCAATTTCTTTTTGTTTTTTTATTTCTCTTAATTCTAGAGCCAGGAAATTAATACAATCTTCACAAATCCTAGCATAATCTTTATTTTTAGTTAAAATCAATTAAATATATAGATTTTTTTCCACATATAAAACACGAAGATCCATCCCAGGCTAACCAATCTGCTGCTCTAATTGGTGGAATACTACATTTTCATCCTATGTATTCTCTATTCTTAACATGTTATAAAAAGAGATCTTATCCTCTTAATCGTAATGATTTGTGATTAATACCATTATTCCAAAAATAACACCAAAAGCCATCCAATTAAAAAATGTTAAAATTCAAAATTTATTTCTTAATTTTGATTTGCATTCAGATAAACTCATTCTTTAATTTATGTATATTGACAATCACTACAAATCAGATAAAATAGTTTTTTTTAATAGGAATTACAAATTTACCATCAAGAATTAACAAAAATCTCCCTAGTAGTCTTATGCTCTACATGTGCTATTAGATGAATTCATTTATTATAGCAGATGGCTATGGTTGAGATCCAAGAATATCCCGTCTGGATAAAATCTCAATTTATTATATAAGATAGTGTTAAAATTATGTATGCTAATTTAAAGTTAAGGCAAATGCACAATTTTAATACATTCTATATTAACTTTATATTTATTGACTATATTTACTATATTCTATTTTCTAAAACTAATCAATATCTGTAGTGACAGATAATCTATGATCATGCTCCTTTTATCTTCTATTTGTAGTATTACATTTTCATGCGAAACAGTAAAAACACAAAAATAATACTTTGTTCAACAATTTTTTCTATTATAATTATAAGTTTATTTTTTAATTTTTCTCTTCAATTAGTGAATGCTCAAGAAATACAATATTCAAATTCTGTGCAGACTAAAAAACTTGAGGATCTTCAATCAGATATTAACTATAATAGTGGAGCGTTCAATATTGCGGTTGCTTCAGATTGGGGATGTGACGATAATGCAAAAGCAACTGCCAAAAATATTCAAAGCAAAAATCCAGAACTAGTCATTGCAGGTGGCGATGCAAGCTATGATGAATCTTCAGAATGTTGGTTTGAAATAATCCAGCCATTTAAATCAAAGTTAAAGATAGCAATGGGAGATCATGAATATAGCGATACTAGTGGTGGTGAGACAGGTATTATTAATCAATATCTGAAGCCGTTGAATCTAGCAAAAACATATTATTCATATGATTTGAATAATGCACATTTTGTTTTTATTGATCCATATATTAATTATGAACCAGGTTCAGCTCAATATCAATTCATAGAAAATGATTTAAAAGCTACATCTACGAATCCAAATATAGACTGGAGATTTGCTGTACAATCTGTACCTATGTATACCTCGCCATCTAAACATCCATCCGATTCTAATATTAGAGATATTTATCATCCACTTTTTGATAAATATAATGTAGATATAGTATTCAATAGTGATAATCACAATTATCAGCGCACATTTCCATTAAAATACAATGAAGGCGATAGTTCTAATCCAATAGTAACAAATAGAAAACAAGTTTTTCATATTGATAATAATGACAATGAAGGAGTAATTTACCTAGTAACCGGTACTGCAGGAAGATCACACTATGAATTTGAAGGACAAGCTCCTTATGTTGTTAAACAGAATTCCAATAATTTCGGATTTGTAAATATCGATATCAATGGTAAGAAAGTGGAGGTAACCTTTTATCCAAATATAGGCACTGGTGAACCCAGATATCAAAGTGCAAGTTATCAAAATAATGCATTAGATCAGTTTACCATTTCAAAGTAAATACAGATAATAAAGTCGAATGAATCTCCATCTTGTTAGATTAATATGTGCATTTAAGAGTATTCACACCTGTTAGATTCAATTTAATAAATGGATCAAGTCCGTTGGAATAATAATACCTAAATGGGGCCAGATAACTTCATGCGGGTTCAGCACTATTATTCCGCAAATTTGTTTGATTTGAACCCTTTCTATAAAGTGGGACCAGTTATTGTTAAAATTGATATATTCAATTATATTTTTGATCTATAGTATGCCTTGAAAATCTATTTGTCAAAAAAAATATATAATTAATTTATTTGGAATTTGCCTAGCATTGTTTCAGGATGTTATTCACAATAGTAGTCGGAGTAGTCATAATCACCAGTATCAATATCGGTTGAATTAAAGTTGACTGTAGCAGATGAACCATTCTTTATTTCGTCACTCGAAATTATTTCTTCCGTCTTCTTACTAAATTTATATTCAATTCATATAAAAAATATCTGAAATAAAATTATATCATTATTATATTTTATCTTAATATTTCGTGTCTATATTTACTATATTCTACTTTTTAAAACTAATTAAGATTTGTAGTAATAAATGATCTATAATAGTGATTCTTTTATCCTCTATTTAGGATATTTATATATCCATGAGAAATAGTAAAATAACAAAAATAATATTTTGTTCATTACTTTGTTCTGCTATAATAATAAGTATATTCAGCAATTTTTCCCCTCAATTATTGTATGCTGAATATATGGGAGATTCAAATGCTGTAGAGACTAAAAACATGAATTATCTTCAATCAGATACTGATATTAACCATAATGATGGAGAGTTCAATATTGCGGTTGCCTCTGATTGGGGATGTGAAGAAGATACAGAAAAGACAGCAAAAAATATTCAAGAGAAGACTCCTGAACTCGTCATTTCAGCCGGAGATGCAAGCTATGATGAATCCTCTGAATGCTGGTTTGAAATAATACAACCGTTTCAGTCAAAAATGAAGATAGCCATGGGAGATCATGAATATAGCGATACAAGTGGTGGTGAGACAGGTATTATTAATCAATATCTGAAGCCGTTGAATCTAGCAAAAACATATTATTCTTTTGATAGGAATAATGTTCATGTTACTGTTATGGACGCCTATATTGATTATGAACCTGGCTCTCCTCAATATCAATTCATTGAAAATGATCTAAAAACTACTTCTATCAATCCTGATATCGACTGGAGATTTGTCGTAGAATCAGCGCCTATATATACATCACCTTCTCAACATCCAGGTGACTCTACAATAAGAGATATTTACCATCCTCTTTTTGACACTTATGATGTCGATATTGTTTTTACTAGCGATAATCACAATTATCAGCGTACATTTCCACTAAAATATAATAGTGAAGGTGTCGGGAAAGAAGATCCTAATGATCCGATCGTAGTAGATAGAAATCAAAATAATTATTATTATGGTAATGATGATAGAGGAGTTATTTATCTAATAACTGGAACAGGTGGAAGATCTCTTTATGATATTGAAGAACGAGCCCCATTTGTTGCTAACCAAGAAGATAAACATTTTGGATTTCTAAACATTGCTATTAGTGGTAAAACTCTAAAAGGAACTTTCTATGCAAATGAAAGTGGACTCCCACGTTATCATAATGTAAATTATCAAAATAACATAATGGACCATTTTACAATTTTGAAAGATTGATAAGCCTAATTATAATAACTGACTTAATTTTGAAGGTTTGACTCCATAATAGCTACTGTGACTGTGAAATGATTAATAATAACAAAAATTACAATGGAATAGATATCTATTCACAAAAACTATAGTTTTTTTTGTTATCGCTACCAAGTAATACATATGAAGTGAATATGAACAAGAATAATATTAGAAAAATTCACATATTTTTGCAAAAACAGATAATAAAATATTAGAATACAAAAGAGAATTATTTTTAATATAAGATAAATGATCTTAATTTGTGTGATGTTTAAGAACCATTATTTTTTATTTATAAAATATAGAAGATCTAGTTGAAATTTTCATTAAATTCCGAGACTTTTTCAGATGAAAAAGTCTTAACAGTGTGTATAAGATTAAATATAGTGTTTTTATTTTAAGACTGAATATCCATTATATCTTTTATATTGGAAAAATATATTTTAAGTGCGAATAATGTTGTAATAATAACTATATTAGAATAGGGAATCATAATTACTGTTTTTCATTCTTTTGTTATTTTAGTAAACTTAATTACATATATATCTTTAATAAGCATTACATTATTAATTCGTATCCAGAAAGTATCTACTTTTTGTAAAATCATTTTACAAGCAAAAATGGTCATTTATTTATTTCATAACTGCTTACACCTATCAATGCATGCATGAAGAATTTAATAGTTTAGGTCATACAATTATCTATATGTTGATTTTATATTATAAAGTTGAATTATTTATTTTCTATTTATATTTTAAATTATTAATTTTAATAACTCAGAATTCCAATGATTGTGCGAAGTATAAATCTAAATTTTTCATATTTAATTAATTATATTAAAAACCAAATAGTATATTTGCAAGTGTAATCTTTTATGATTTGCATGCTTATATTCAAAAATTTTACCCTACTCGTTGTCTCAATATATTTACTTATCATATCATTATTATCATTCTCATATTAGCAAGTATTGATGTTTATGGCATTTCACATGATATACAACTTCCAAGAGAATTTCCTAGTTTTACTGATAATGAAAAATCAGATCAAAATCTGAAAGGAAATATAAATAATAACGCGTCAATACCTGAGAATTCAAAAATAAAAGATAAAGAATCTAAAAATGAATTAATAAAACCATTACCAAGTGAGTTAACTGTAGTTACTCAAGTAAACAACGAAGGAGGTGGTAAAAAGAACCCATCTGATTTTACAATACAAGTAGACGGGAATAATCCTAATCCATCATCATTTTCTGGTGATTCTGATGGTACAATAGTAAAGATAGATCAAGGAAAATACAGTGTTAGTGAAAGTGGATCATCTGGTTATACTGTCAGTAAATCAAGCTCATGTTCTGGAACGATAAACCCCGGACAAACAAAGACATGTACTATTACTTTTACATACAATTCACCTATACTTACAGGTACATTAAAAATTATAAAAAAAGTTGTCAATGATGAAGGAGGATCTAAGAAACCTTCCGATTTTACTATTACAGTGAATGGTAAAGATCCCCAGCCAACATCCTTTCCTGGAAGTTCAGCTGGTGTGACTGTGAATTTGAAAAAAGGTAGTTATTCTGTTACTGAGACAAGTCCTTCAGATTATAATGTAGAATATTCTAGCAGTTGTCTCGGTTCCATCAATCCAGGAGACAAAATTACATGCACTGTTACAAATATTTATCAGGCTGAAGATCAATCTGCAGAACTAATAGTCATAAAGGATATAGTCAATAATTACAACAATGATGAATCTGCTACAAAATTAAAACCTAGTGCATTTACCATAAAAGTAAGTGGGAACGATCCATCACCAAAGTCATTTCCAGGAAGATCTGGAAGTGGCATTACTGTTACTTTGGATCCTGGTAGTTACAGCGTAGCGGAAAAAGGCCCACCAGGCTACTCAACAAATTACTCAAATGACTGCGAAGGGAAAATAAAATCAGGTCAAGTTAGAGTTTGTATTATAACAAATGAATTTAATCCATCCCAACCTGTCATTCCTGCACAACCCCAACTCTCTCTAATCGGAACAATATCTGGTCTTGCCTTGCCTTATGGAATGGCTTTTAAACCAGATAATAATTTGCTTTATATTACAAATTCTGAAGCATCTAATAATAATGGCTCAATTTCAGTCATAAATACTACAACTAATAATGTTAACACAATTATGCATCTAGGTAACAATCCTAAATCAATTATTTACAATTCTGGTAATGACTTAATTTATGTTTCAAATTCTAATTCAGGAGAAATATCAGTAATTAATAGTACAACAAATTTGATAACCAATACAATTAATATTGGTAATTTCCTTGGGACCGGTCTTTCAGGTATAGAAGTAAATCCAGTTAACAATACAATTTATGTAACTAATAGTGGATTGAATATAATATCAATAATAAATGCTACATCCAATACTCTAATAGGAAATATAAGTCAAACTATAGGAAAATTTTTTACCCCATATGGTATTGCATATAATGATGATAATGACAATCTATATGTTACTAACAGAGGATCAGATACAGTTTCAGTAATTAATAGTACAACAAAAACCCTCGAGAAATTAATATCTACTGGCGGTATAGCTCCTTCTTCTATAATTTATAATCCGGTTAATAACAATTTATATGTCACAAACACAGGTTCAAATACAGTATCAATTATAAATGGTACCACGAATAATGTTATTAAAACTATTCCAACAGGTTTACAACCAATTGGGATAGCATATAATGAATATAACGGTAACGTTTACACCACAAATTCAATAAACGGAACAGTTTCAATCATTGATGGATTTGGTAATACAGTAGTTGATACTATTGATATATCTGGTAATGACAATAATCTTGCCGGAATAGTATTTAATTCTAACAATGAAAATGTTTATGTTGCTGACACTAGCGCAGGAAGTATTTCTATCATAGGATGAGTTTGTAATTGAGATAAAACGAACTTTCCTAACCTGAAACGAGGATAAACTGAAAGACATATTTTCTTCAATATATTGATCTTTTGATAAATTGAATGATATTTAAATTAGAACTTCTATTTATATCATAATTAGAAATTTTACCTTAGAGAATCATATGTATTCTGATTCTACTAAATATAAATATGATATCTTTTATCTATTTTAATTAGAATGAAAAAAGATAAATGGATATATTTCTAGCCGTATCAGTTATTTTATTCACCTAAAGTTAATTCATTAAATTAATTAATTGTAGTCAAATGAAAATTTTTGTTATTTGGTTCATTTTTCTCTTTCCAAAATTTAACTAACATTTCTATTATATCATCATAAGTTAATGGACTGGTATCATTGATACTATTTTTTGACCTGAATTCACTCAATAGCTTCCAACCTTGGATAGAAATTTGTATTTTTTTCCTCTCACGCTCTTTAATTGAAATTAAATTAGAGATATTTCTCAATATTAGTTCTTAAGCTTTATTTAATTAGTAAAGTCTTTCTAATTAGAAATAGAAGGTCTATTATTGTCTATTTTTAGACTTATTTTCAATAATTTCTTCTTTGGTTATTGAATAATTTCTACCACCAACATACTTGATACGTTGGAAGTAGTTCCAGTAAGTATTAGAGTGCCAAGAGAAAATATACTGAACTATAGATAGTTTATCTCAATTTATTAAATATTATTTTAGGGAAATTGTCATAACCAACGTCTGCATTTGATCCATTCCAAGCTCATAACCCTCTTATTTCCTGATTCGTTGTCTAGGGGCTATGTCCTTTTAATAAAAATTTTTGTTAATTAACTAAGTTAATCTAATAATAAATATTTCCTAATGTATTAAATACAACAAGGATAAGTCATAAATTATCATAGCCTGTTACTATCTCTGTTTGGACTTCTGACTGTATTCCAGAAGTAGGCTATGATTTTGATAAATTATCTACAATTATTATATTAGTAATTAAATTTTGTACATCCTATCAAAAGTCAAGAAAAACCCAATAAAGTTACCTATCCATAACCTTCAAGGTTGGGTTATATTCTATTAGTTAGAGAGGGTTATGGATTCTTGGATTATAAAATCGGTATTTACAATAAATATAATATTATTAACCTTCTATAGTAAACATTGAAATTGATGTCACTACTTTTCCTCGAATTACTATTATTGTAGACAGGAAAGACTGAATACTGGACTGGCCGAAATAAACCTCCTCTATAGAAGGACTGATATAAGTAATCTTTTATAACTCGGAATATAATATTATATTCTTTCTATTCGCAGAAATAAATATATATCTATCTAAAGATACTAAACTAATAGTCACAAAAGAAACGAACTTGATTTCATAAAATGACAATAAGGAGATTCTTTCTATTTTTCTTAACTCTCATTATTTTTAGTAATTGTCAATTATTTTTGTTAAAGTAATGGTAGCTAATTATATATGAATCATATTTAATAATAGTTTTATTTTATAAATATTATAATGACTAGGCCTTTAGAATAAGATTTAAATTAATATAAAAGTTGAAATTATTTATAAATCTAAATTAAGGTACAAAAATTCAAAAAAATGATTCGAGTCGATCTTGAACGTCAAATTTAACCTTGATCTTGATATAAAATTGAAGGTAGAAGACGTATATACAGATATAGTCA
>DATFCH010000146.1:0-25937 GCA_035253345.1 Nitrososphaeraceae archaeon | reverse complement strand
TACATTTTAGATAGTAACATAAATTATCTTCTTCGTAATGCAAACGGTATGTTTCCTGAATGGTTTATAGAGGCAATAATATAAATCATAATAGCATTATTTTGTTTCTTTTAGTTTCAAACATATACCTTATATGTTTATAGTTTTTCCATATAATTAGTTAGATTTCTCTGACCTTCATATTTTTTTAACCTAGATACCTTTACTCCAATCCGACGCAACTTAAATAGATCATGTGTAGAAATGTATTCTAAAAATAATGAATTGACAGGATCAATTAAATCATTAAAATTTTGTGTATAATTTTTTAAATTTTTGGATCTATTTGTAACATCAAGTTTATTATCGATGAATATCAAACCGACATTTCTAAAGAGTAAATCTTTATTCCTTAATTCAGTGTAAATAGATTTACATAGTTCGGATAATGCTGAATGTACATATTCGATTATATGAGAATATTGTTTTAATGTTTTAATTCTTGTTATTTGTTTATTTTCTGTTTTTTTAATATTTATTGGATCTTCATTACTCCCTAATGAAGATAGGTGTAAATATTGACCAAACTGATTTCCAAAATTATTTTTCAAAAATGTAATATTTTTTTCTGAAAGTTCACTGACGGTTTTAATTCCAAGTTCATTTAGTTTCTTCTTATTTTTTTGCCCAATACCTGGAATTACACTAGTATCCAGATTTGAAATGATTTGGATTGTTTGATTTTGACTGATAATAAAAAAACCATTAGGTATTTTATATTCTGATGCTATTTTTGCCAAAAGTTTATTATAAGATATACCTATTGAACATGAAAGATAAACGTTGTGTAGGAGATGATTTTTTATATCCTTTGCTAGAAGTGTTGCCTCTTGAGAATTCCTACATATAAAAGTTAAATCTAAAAAACATTCATCTAAACCAATAATTTCATAATTGATTACTTTTGTTATAGAGAGAATAAGACCAAGGGCTTTCTTGGAGATAGTTTCATAATATTCATAATCTATCGGTAGAAATACAACATTCTCAACATTCTTTAATCTAGACTTCAGTTTTTATTGGCATTCCAGATTTAATGCCATATTTTCGAGCCACATAATTAGAAGTACTGACAATCCGGCTTTTTTCAGTTCTTCCTGAAAATACACAGGCCAATACAGGTAAATCTTTAATTGAAGGATTTCTAATTTCTTCACATTGAGCAAAAAAATAATCAAAATCAATATGACAAATAATTCTTTTTTCTAGATTATTTATATCCTTTATTTCAAACATGGAATATAATATATTATATAGAGGGTAACTTTAAACTAAATTTTCAAAATAAGATAGATTTTTGTATTCCATATTCTCTGATAATATATTGGAAGATCCAGTAACTATTAACGAAAATGGGGTAAAGTTAAATCCGCAAAATATGGTACGAGAAGAATTATATCATTGTATCTATCAGAATCATATTTTTCTTTTTTTTAAAGATAATGCAGATGTCCTTCATTGTTACGAAATTGATGATATTGATATAGTTAAAAGTATAAAGGAAAATCCTGAGAATATTCACAATATACTCAATGATTTAGCTAAAAATACCTCTGAAAACAAGGAGTTTTGAAAAAAACATTATATTCTACTTTTAATGAATAATAAATTTAATGTCTTCAAAGAACGAAAATACAGATAGTAATCGACCCCACAAGGCAAGCAACGAGATTTTCATAGGAAAAAAACCACTAATGACCTACGTAACAGCCACTCTGGTTCAACTTGCTAATGAACCATCAGTAGTAATAAAAGCAAGAGGAAAAAGCATCCCCCGGGCTGTAGATGTCGCACAGATTATAGTAAAGAGAATGGAAACACTTGGTTATAAAGTGGCCGCTGTTAAATTAGGCTCCGAGGCTGTCCAATCACAAGATGGAAAGACAAGGAATGTGTCAACAATTGAAGTTGCTGTTTCAAGAAATAGCACTTAAATTGTTTTATTTTTAATTGATTAGATCGTTTTAAATCATTCATATTTTTATAAGAACTTTATTGATATCACAAATTTTAGTTTCTCCGTTTTTTATAACTCCATAACAACCATCGCCTATATTTACACATAGTATTGATGTTTTATTTTGGGTGATAAGACTTCTTCCCATCATAAATTCATGAAATTTAACACCATCTAATACTATTTCATTACAGTAATCTGATGAGATAACATCATTGTCATTAGGTATAATTTCATATTCACCAGGTTGTAACTTGACTTGTTTAGTTTGAATCCCACTATCAGATGTAATGAATGAATATATAGGTTCCCTTCCTATTATTGTCAAATTTGACTTTGTTTCAACTATTGAACAATACTGTGGATCATTACAAGCTAATAACGAAAAACATATTCTTTCAGAATTCATATTTTCTATCTCACAGCTAAACACATTAGTATTGATTATTACATTTGGTGGATGATTATTGGATTTAAAAGTATGAAGTGTTTTGTTTTCATCGTTGTTTTTATAATAAAAATCAGATAATTCAATATTATAAGAGGTATTATTAAAGGAATGAATCCTAAGAGAATTTTTTTCAATAATATTTAATTGATTTTCATCCTTAATAACCTCACCAAAAATGATACTTTCATTTTTTTGATGTTCTGTAATAAAAAAAATTAATGTTATCAATAATAATAATAGTAATTTTACATGAATCATCAAAAAATGCTATTTTTAAAATATTAATCAATAATGATTATTTTATTAGTAAAATATAATGTGACGAATCAAGTCTAAAATTGTTTAATTACATTTTTTATAAATTCAGTATTAGCATTTTAAAAAAACATAGAAATATATAAAAAAAAGATGGCTATAGCAAATTACAAAATAAAAGATTATATCTATATCTATTTTATAGAAATGGTTGAATATATAAAGAGTTCTTATAATTTAATATAAAAATAAAAATTTTCTCACAATAAAAAATATAATACAGACTTAGCAGCCTTTAATGTATTATTAATAATAATGGTATTTATTAAAAAATTAGAAATTTATGGTTTCAAATCCTTTGGATTTAAGAATACTATAATCCATTTTAATAATGGACTGGTTGCTGTTACAGGACCTAATGGATCAGGTAAAAGTAATGTCCTAGATGCAATTATGTTTGCACTTGGTGAAAATAGTCCTAAAGCCTTAAGGGTTGATAAATTTCAATCTCTTTTTCATGATACACAAAATAAATCTAATAGATTAGTTAGAGTGAGCCTTACTTTTGATAATACAAATAGAGGGATCCCAATTGATTCTGATAATGTAACTTTAACCAGAGAAATGGAAGGTTCAGTAGGAGAGAGCCAATATCTGTTAAACGGAAAAAAAGTAACTAAATCCACGATTATGGAATTATTGCAAATTGTAGTTGCGGTTCCTAATAAATTAAATATCGTTCAACAAGGTATGATTACAAGAATATCAGAACTCAACTCGGAAGAGAGGAGAAAGATTATAGAAGATATAATTGGCTTGTCCTATTTTGATGAAAAAAAAGAAGAATCATTAAAACAGCTTGATGAAGCTGATAGAAGACTTGATATTGCCCTAGCTCGCATGGGTGAAATAAGAAGAAGGATTGATGAATTAGAAATTGAAAGAAATGAGCAGTTACGCTTTCAGCATATTGAAAATGATTTGAAAAAATATAAGGCTATAAGACTTTCAAATGAAATTAGGTCAATCAAACAAACTATTTCGATAAATAGCGGTGATTTAGAAACAAAAAGAGTTAAACATCAAGGTATTTCTTCTGAATTGACTAAAACTAAAGAAGAATTAGAAAAAGTAGATTTGGAAAAAACAAGGTTCATTAAAGAAGTTGATGTAATTAATAAAGAAAAAGCAGAGGTCAGTAATAGAATATCAATAATAGTATATAATTTGGAAAAGTCAAAAGCAATGTTAAAAGAATTAACTTCCAGAATAGAACAGATTGATAAGAAGCTAAGCACAAATCTAATTACACAAAAAGAGTTAACTAAAAAAGAACATGATTTATTAGAACAAATTAATGTATTGGAACAAGATGTCGAAAATCTAAATAAAAAGAAAACTGAGAATGTCAAGGAATTAAAAATAATAGATGAGAAAATATTAAAGCAATCTAAATTAAATCAACATCTAGAAATCCAAACTCAAAAAGTAAACGATAGACTTTCAAAAATTATTTCACTAGACAATAAATTTGAGATCGAAATTCTGAAAATAAATGAAAATAAAAAAGCAATCAAAAGTTATTTAAAGGAAACAAATTTTAAAATTAAAAATTTAAAAGATAGCATACTTTTAGAAATTTCTTCAGAATTAGCAAAAGAAATCAATATATTTGAAAACTTGAAAACAAAGAAAGAAAATATCAACAAAGAAATTGTAATAATGGAAAAGAAAATAAATGAATTATATACAACGATAGAAGAATCAAGAAATATTTTAAATAATTCTGATACGGAATCTTTCAAACTTTACGAAAAGAATAGAATTTTGACTGATTCAATGTATGAGGATTTAACAATTTCAAAAATTTATAAAAATAATCAATTTCATATTGTAGGAATTGTTCATGACTTAATCAAATGGGATAAGAATTACCACAGACCAGTTATAGCTGTTGGAGCCGAATGGATGAAAGCGATAGTCGTCAATAATGTCGAAGATATGATTGAGATAGCAGAATTTGCAAAATTGAACAAATTGCCTCGCGTAAAAATAATTCCTTTAGATATAATTCAATTAGTCGTAGAGAATAAATTATTGGAAGAGTCTGATAGTGAGGATATTTCTGTAATTGGTAATTTATCTAATTTTGTGGTATCTGATTTTCAAAAATTGGTGAGTTTTATCTTTGGTAATACTATTGTTGTAAGAACTGCTAGTGAGGCATATCGGCTTTCGTTAAAAGGATATCGATCTGTATCAATAGAAGGCGAATTATTTGAGTTACAATCAAAATCGCTTTTAATTGATTATAATTCTACTATTATCAATTTCGTTACTGAAATTAATTTAAAAAATGATTTAGAAAATTTACGTTTTCTTATCCTAAAATTAAAGGATTCTTTATTAGACGAAACCCAACAGTTAGGAAACTTGACAGATCATTTAAAAAATTTGAATGGGGAGAAAATAGGTTTAGAGCATTCAATTAAATATTCACAAGATAAAATTGATTTTCAAAGAGGTTCATTAGAAGGAAAAGAGGCAGAACTGAAGGAATTAAAAGGATTACTTGATATTCAAATATATGAATATAAAAAGACAATAACACAACTTAAAGAGAATGAAAAAAGATATTTTTTGATAATTAGCACAAGAAAAAAATTGGAGGATAATTTAAAGAAAATGAAATATAACTTTGATGAAAGTTTGTTAGGAAAATTAAATATTGAACGCAGTAAATATCAGAGTTTAAACGATTTTGATAATCAAGAGTTACAAACTGTTACAATTGACCTTTCGAAGATCAAAAATGAAAAAGATCTAATTCAAGAAAGAATCGATGTATTAAATGAAGAAATTAAAAATCTAACAAAAGAACAATCTGACAAAAGATTTGCAATCCCAGACTTGAACGGTAATATTAAGTGTGAAGAAATAGAATTAAAGAATTTAAGAGATAAAGAACAAAATATTATAAACTCGTCTGGCAATTCGTACACTATACTACAAACCTACGAAACTAAAATTAAAGATCTGCTAGAAAAGGAAAGGAATCTATCTCGTGAAAATAATCATATAGAAAAAGAAATTGTTCTTTTAGATAAAGAGACTGTAAATTTAAGACAGCAAGAGGCTAAATTAAATACAGAGTTGATGTGGTTAGGCTACAAGGAAATAATTAACGCTAATTTTGATGTTAGTGAACTTTTATCCAACCTCTCTGTGGAATATGAAACATTGAAGAGTAGAATAAACCTAAGGGCTGATGAAACTTATGTTCAAGTAGTTGATGGATATAGAGGAATGTCTTCTAGAAAAAATGATCTAGAAAAAGAAAGAAATTCTATAGTTATTTTCATAGAAGAAATTAACAAGGAGAAAAAGAATTTGTTCTTGGATGCTTTCCATAAAATTAATGAGGATATAAACTACATCTTTTCTTCTATTATTGGTGGCAATGCATGGCTCGAAATTGAGAATCCTGATGACATATTTACCAAAGGTGTAAGAATGATTGTTCAATTTAGAGATAAACCAAGACGAGATTCTACTGGTTTATCAGGAGGAGAAAAGACTATGGCTGCTACAATATTTTTATTAGCACTTCAGACTATTAAACCCTCACCATTTTATCTAATGGATGAGGTTGATGCTCACCTGGATGCCCAAAATACAGAAACGCTATCAAACATTCTCTTCGAGCGTTCTAAAAATAACCAGATTATAATGGTAACATTAAAAGATTCTACTATTTCAAAAGTAGAACAAGTGTATGGAGTCTTCCCTAAAGAAGGTATTTCTCAGATTATTAAATATAAATATCCTAAGAAACAAATAAATGAAATTTCTGTAAATTAAAGTAAAGTAAAGTAAAGAGAGTTTGTCTATGATTAATCACGAAATAACCTTGTAATTAAAACACCTAATAAAATGATTTTGACAGTTATTTCCTACATTCGATTTATCTTCTTTTGTCAAAGGAGGTTCTTTGATTTTACATTCCTCAGTTGAATACAAGCATTTATTTATAAATTTACAACCATTTGATACCTTAGAGGCATATTCAGGATCATTTTTTATTTTTATTTCCTTATCATGATTAGTAAAGTTTGGAATAGCAGATATCAGAGCTTTAGTATATGGATGAAGAGGATGATGCAGGACTTGTTTAATATTTCCTTGTTCAATAATTTGTCCTTTATATAGAATGATTATATTGTCACCCACGTATTGGGAAGTGGCAAGGTCATGAGTTATATATAAAAATGATACATTTTCTTCCTGTTTTAATTTTTTCATTAGTTCAAGTATCTGTATTCTTATCGAAACATCTAACATAGAGACGGGTTCGTCAGCAATTATTAACAATGGTTTAAGGACAAGGGATCTCGCAAAACTTACTCTTTGTCTTTGCCCACCAGATAACATATGGGGATAACTTGAACCTATTTCATTTGGATCCAGATTTACCTTTTTTAAGGCAGAATAAACATATTCCTCAATATCTTTTTTTTTAAACCTTTTTTTGTGTACATCGAGAGGTTCCTTTACAATATCAAAAACTTTCATTCTTGGATCTAAAGATGCATAAGGATCTTGAAAAATCATTTGTACTTTGGATCTAATATTTAATAATTCTTTTCCTTTTAGTTTGGTAATATCATTATTATTAAAATATATGTTACCGGAATCAGAATTTAAAGATCGCATTATAAGCTTAGCAAGAGTTGTCTTACCTGATCCCGATTCACCTGCAAGAACTAAAATTTCACCTCTAGAAATTTTAAAACTGATATTATCGATTATCTGTATATTCTGAGATTTTTGAAATTTAAATAAATCGCTAATTCCCCTACGTAAATTAAAGGATTTGTTTAGATTAACAACATTCAGTATTATATCATTCAAACCTAATTAACTTTCCTGCAAAAATAAACAATAGGAATTAGTATATAAAGTAAAAAAAAATAATTTAAGAATTTTCTTTTTTTATTCCAAAGATTCTATCAAAATATTCAGAAGACTCTTTAACTAAATCTTCGGCTTCCGTTTCAGGAATATTTGCCAACCTTCTTGCAATTCTCTTTTTGTATTCTAATTGCATTTGACGAGCTATTTGAATTCTCTGTGCCTGTGGAGAGCCAGCTCCATGCATGGATTCAGTCAAATAGCCAACAGCATTACGTCCTAATGTCATATTTTCAATCAGTCTTAATATTCTCATTCGATTCTCGATAGGTATCCCTTTCTTTCCTTTGAGATATTTTTCTAAAAGCGGTCCAGTTTCAGGACTTCTAAAATCTCTTTCTGAAGGCATAGTCACAACTAATCCCCCGGCAATATCTTGTGCAAGTCGACTGATTTCATATGGAAAGCGAGTTACATTATGTTTGCAAACATTAGCAAGCATATCATCATTTTGGTAATTGCCTGCTTTAGTTTTATATGATTGGAAAGACGAAGCAACACCTGTTCCAAAAATTGTCTCATTTAAATGAGTCATTTCAACTAATTTATCTTTGATATGTGAAGCATTTGCGATTCCATTATAATCTGAAATAGAAGCAGCTGCTCCGATTAAAACATCTCCTAGACCTGTCTTGCAAACGTAGCTTCTTCTATGATAACAGGTAAAACGTTCTACTAGCATAGCAGCATAATCGTATTCACCATCCATAAATATATACTCGTTAGGAATAAATACGTCGTCAAAAATTATCATAGCTTCTTGACCTGAATACTTAGCATTTCCTGCATCCAAATCCCCACCTTCCATACTTCTAGTATCACACGATTGCCTGCCATAGATATAGGTAATCCCTTCTGCATCTGCAGGTACAGCTCCTACTATAGCATATTGTTTATCTTCATCTCGCAATCTCATAGTTGGCATAACCAGAATCCAATGAGAGTTAATACAACCTGTCTGATGTGCTTTTGCACCACTAATATAGACACCTTTGTCAGTCCGTTTTGAGACATGAACAAACATATCGGGGTCCTCTTGTTGCGATGGTGAGAGACTCCTATCTCCTTTGACATCTGTCATAGCCCCTCCAATTACATAATTGGCTTCTTGAATTTTCTTTATGAATTCCTTTAACCTTTCATGATAGGGAGTATTATATTTTTCATCGATCTCAAATGTAGTAGAATATAGAGAATTTAAAGCATCCATGCCTACACATCTTTGAAAACATGTGCCTGTTTTTTGTCCAAGCTTACGCTGCATCCTGTTTTGATTCACCAGATCGGTAGCATTCTCAGCTATATGCAAAAATCTATTCACTTTTAGTCCAGAGAGAGACGAATTTGCTGCTGCAAGGTCTGGGTCATCATTGGCTATATCATATGTTTCTGCAACAGCATTAATTGACGGCCTAATCATAGGATGATCAACCGGTTCTTTTACTAATTCACCAAATAAGTAAACTTTAAGATTCCGATTTCTCAAACTTTCAATATACTCTTGGCCATTGTTAATAGGCATATATAATTAATTCGTCGGGATCTTATTTATATATTATTAGAAAAAGCGAATGATCAATCAAGTATGAAAGCAATATAACACATGAGTTTAAAGTCTATTATAAATATAGTATTATATTTTAGTCCAGTAAGTTATATTGAGAGTGGAATTTAAATGAATGAAGTATATTGAATCTAAAAAAGATCAATTTCGAAAATTAGCTAGAGAAGAGGGATATAGAAGTAGATCAGCTTATAAACTAATACAACTGAATAATTCCTACAAGATATTACGAAAGGGTTTTTTTGTTGTGGATATTGGTTGTGCTCCAGGTGGTTGGTTACAAGTTGCACTCAATGAAGTAGGAAAGAAAGGAAAGGTAATTGGTGTGGATTTAAAAAAAGTAGAACCGTTAGATAATGTATTTCTTATTCAAGATAGCATAGAGAGTGATGGAATGGTAAATTCGATTTTAAAAGTTACAAATTCGAAAGTAGATGTTGTATTGTCAGATTTATCACCTAATGTTAGTGGAAATTGGGAATTGGATCATGCAAGACAAATAGATTTAACAACAAATGCAATTACTTTAAGTAGAAAAATAACCAAGAAAAACGGTAAATTAGTTCTTAAGGTCTTTCAAGGTGATATGCTCAACGATGTGATTAATGAATTAAAAACTGACTTTAAAAAAGTTATTATCACTAAACCAACTGCCAGTAGACAAGTTAGTAGTGAATTATACTTGGTTTGTATGGATTATAAATTGAATTAATGAATATAATTTAGCTCCTATAAGAAAACAAATTGTAAGATTATCTAATTGAAAGAAAAATAAAAATTGTAATAATTGTTAAATTCTCCAAGCTACTTATATTGGATTAATAAAAAACAGACAATATTGTTTTCATCTATTAATCTACGACCATCGGATAGTGACAATAGCATATCAGAAAAGGATAGAAAAGGGTTTTACAAAATTCTCTTCTCAAGAAGAGACGTACGTACCCATTTTATAAAAAAAGATATACAATTACCCATAATATTACGTATCCTCAATGCAGCACATCATGCTCCCTCAGTAGGGTATTCACAACCATGGAATTTTATAATAATAAAAGATGAAAATACAAGGAAAAAAATTAAAGATTCATTTATAAGGGAATATGAAAAATCAAAAAAATTATTAGAGCATGACAAGGTAAAACAAAATAAATATAAATCCTTGAAATTAGAAGGTATTTTGGAATCAAATCTTAATATATGTGTTACATATGATTACACAAGATTTGCTCCATTTATTATAGGAAAGACTTCTATTCCGGAAACTGGAATCTATAGTGTTTGTTGTGCCATTCAGAATTTATGGCTTGCTGCAAGAGCTGAAGATATTGGTATGGGATGGGTAAGTATTGTTTCAAATAAAGAAATAAAAAAATTACTAAATATTCCTAGACACATAAAACCAATAGCTTATCTATGTCTAGGATATGTTTCAGAATTCTCAATTCTGCCTGATTTAGAAAAATCAAAATGGCTAAATAGAATAAATTTGGATGATATAATCTATTTTGAAAAATGGGGAAAAAATTTTACTAAAAAGGATCAGAATCAATAGCTACCATGGAAGGAAATCATTCAATTAATAATAACTAACAAGGTCAATTTATTTTTAATTATTCATCATTAAATAATTACCATAATATGAGAAGGTAGCTTTGAAATATGAATGATTAACAAAATTTGAATCACTAGGATAAATAACTACCTAATTTCAAATTGAAATAAGATACTTTTATTTATCTATTTAATTAAATATTTATTATCAAATAAGAATGACGTTTAAAAAAATATATATTTTTTTGGGAATTATCCCAATTATAGTAATTATTGCTATTTTTATTAATAACGTGACTTTTTTAAATAAGAAAGATTATGATCTGCAAGTAGATGCTTTAAAAGAAGAGCAGTCTTTATTTACACATACTAGAGTTACTATAACTAATACAGGCAAACAACAATTGACAAATATTCAAGTTAATTATGGAAACAAATCTGAAACAATCAAAAGTCTTGAACCAGGCCAATCTTATCCTCTTAGTCCACCATCGGGTAGTGATCTCCAAAAAATAATAGTAACTTCTGAACAAGGAATCAATATAACCAAAGAATATAGGACTCCAATTAAAATGCCGGGAATGATGGGATCATAGAATATGCAAAGGTTATAAATAACTCAAACATTAGGACAAATATTCTCTCCAACCAGTATTTTGTAATCTATTGGCAGTAGAAATGACTTTATTTTTCAATTCTATCTTGTATTTTTCTAGTCTTTCTAACAACGAATTATTATTAATACTCAGAATTTGGCAGGCTAGGATGGCTGCGTTTTTCGAACCATTTATCGCCATAGTAGCAACTGGAACTCCTGGAGGCATTTGAACAATTGATAATAACGAATCTAACCCTTCCAAACTGGAACTTTTTATCGGAACACCAATAACTGGAATCAACGTTAAAGACGATATCATTCCAGGAAGATGAGCAGACCCACCTGCACCAGCAATTATAACTTGAATACCATTTTCCATTGCCTTAGATGCATATTCAAACATTCTTTCAGGTGTCCTATGAGCTGAAAGAATCGTAATTTCATATTTAATCCCAAAGTATTCTAAAGTTTCAGCTGCATCTTTCATAACCTTCAGATCAGACTCACTACCCATTACAATTGCAACTTGATTTTTGGACAATCTATATTATAAGGTAGATTGAATAATCTCTAATGAATTTTTTGCCTTTATTGACCTATCTGTTACTTGATTTATAGTCTCACCAGTACATGTTATATGCCCTAGTTTTCTTCCTGGTGAAGTTTGTTGTTTGCCATAAATATGTATTTTAGTGAATGGAATGGATAATAGTTTACTTAGGCCAATAAATTTATAATTTCCTTTTATATTTGGTGGTCCCAGAATGTTTTTCATAATGGTTGGTCGTAATAGCTCGGGTTTACCTAAAGGAAAATTTAAAATCGCTCTTATATGTTGTTCAAATTGGGATATGGAGCATCCCTCTATACTATAATGTCCTGAATTATGTGGACGAGGAGCAATTTCATTGATAAATACCTCGTCTGTTTTTGAAACAAACATTTCAATCCCAAAAATTCCAACATCATTTAAACATTTCATTACATTTTCAGCAATAACCTTAGCATCTTTTTGAACTTTTAATGAAATATTAGCAGGAACTATAGTCGTATCTAGGATATTGTTGAAATGGATATTTTCAGCTATTGGGAATGATTCTATTTGTCCTTGTTGATTTCTTGCTACCATTATTGAAATTTCATTTTTAAAATCTACAAATTTTTCTGCAAATGTATCTTTGTCTTTAAAATGTTGGAAAGCTACTAGAATATCTTCCTTAGATTTTACAAGATAGTTACCTCTTCCGTCATATGATTCTTCAGATGCCTTTAACATAAAAGGAAATCCAAATTTACATGCAATGTCTATCAGATCTTTTAGAGATTGAGTTCTTGAAAATTCCGTTACAGGTAGATTATTTTGTTTAAAGAAAGTTTTTTGTCGAAATTTATTTTGTATAATGTAAAGGGAATGTGGAGATGGATATATTGGATAATTTTGACTTTCAAGGTTTTTTAAAGCTTTTGAGTTGGCTAATTCAATTTCATATGTAATAATATCAGAATATTTGGATAATTCATATATCTTTTGTTCATCTTTGAAATCTCCTACAATAAGTTTATCACATAAGGTAGAGGCAGGACAATCTTTATTAGGATCTAAAATATTTACAGTAAGAAACATTCTTTTGGCCTCCTGAGAAATCATTTTGCCAAGCTGGCCTCCACCTATAATACCTATTCTAATGGGATGTTCAATTGTTAATTCATTAAGGAATGTACACATAAATATAGATAGTTTTAATTGTAAGAGACCTGTTAAAAACTTATCAAAAAATTGAAGATTCTTTTAATTGAATCTGCAGTTTATAAAATTTTTTGATATTTATAAATTTATTATATATTATAACGAGTAATGTAATTGTTAAGTGGTGAAATTTTTATAAATTTATTAAAATTTATTACTTATTCTTAATAAATTTTTTTGATAACTATTACATAACACTTTTCATAATGTTTATTTAGAAGAACCTTCTATAATAAACTGTGATAAGAATATCCCATCAGAATCGTTACATTCAAACTACCAAATCAGCTTTAACTGAACAAAAAGAATGTATTGACTGTGGGGGAAACGGCTGGATATACGAATTTTATAACGATCCTGTTTCTTGGCGAACATGTCCCCAATGCAGTGATGAAAAGATAAGTAAATAAGATTAAATTTAGTTTAAATCAACACTAATTTTGAGACATAAAAAATATCACCATTTTTCTATTTTTATTCCTCTTTTAAATAGAAATATTAAATTATTGGATTAAAAAGGAGTTATTATGCTTAGGAAAGATGAGGCTGTAAAACGATGGTTTCCATTATCAGTGATCGCATCTGGAATATCTTTTGTGGTAACTTTCATCTTAAATCTTCCTGTAGAAAGAGTAATTGCATCAACTGTTATAGCAGGGGTGATAGTATTCAGTGGATTTTTTTTTAGATCCTTTGGAAAAGATGAAAAAGAATACAAATAGAGTTTAAAAAAGTATTAAATTGTTTTTTAAAAGGAAAACAAGTTTGATAAAATGATTTAAATTTTTAATCTTCCTATTATTTTAATTTCTTAGAATAGATGTTATAATAAATGGGTAAATGCTCAAGCCAAATTTATTCAATTTTATTTTTTCTATCTATGAGTATACTGACAATAATAATAGTTCAAACTTTATATACATTCATTAAGAATGAGTTGCATTTTCAAACATTTCTTGTTTCTATTATTATAGAAATCACATTTGTTATTGTGATCATAAAGGTTTATGACGAATTAGGGTGCAAATGGGAAAGTCTTCAAACCATCCCTCTTTTAAGGAAAAAGAAAGAATTCCAAACCCAAGTTCAAAATAATTATTATTATTATAATAATAATAATAATGAGAATAAAGTCCTAGATTCAAAAACAAAATATTGCTCTAGCTGCGGAATAGCAATAAATACATATGTGACAAACAACAACTTAGAAAAAATACCAAAATTTTGTAGAAATTGTGGTTTTTTGTTCAAAGATTATTTAATTGAAGGAAATCTACAAAAGGAATTCTCATTTCATAATTAATAAAATAAATTACCTTGTTAATAGCATTATAGAAAGTGGGAAACATAAATTTATCTAGATTTTTTGTTGTAATTTTATTAGGATTTTTCGGTTATTTCATCATAGATGATGTTGTTCTAGGAAATCAAAAAGAGGATTTTATTGTATTTGCCTATTCGAACAATTCATTAAAAGAATACCTCGGAAACATCAACGTAAACAATTCAGAATTTTCAAAGGGATATATAATTACTGATAACTACAAAGTGTTAGTTGATATAGCAATTACCGATAAACAACTTCAAGATGGATTGGCTATAAAAAATTCGCTTAAGGAAAATGAAGGAATGTTATTCTTTCTTGGAGAACCGAGAAAGGCATCTTTTTGGATGAAAGATATGAAATTCCCTATAGACATTATTTGGCTAAACGAATCATTCTCAATCGTGCATATAGAACAGGAACTACAACCCTGTGAATCTATTTTTTCTTGTAAATCATTTAAACCCAACTCTGATGCTTTATATGTATTCGAAACTATAGCAGGTTTCGCAAATAAACATGATTTAAAAATAGGCGATATGCTTAATTTTCGGTTAATAAAATAATTAATTCTTGAATTCAGAATAAAAATCCTACCATCATATAGATGAAATCATACCTTTCTTTATCTAATTTAATATAATCTAAATTGAATGACATGTAGATATAGCCTGAATGTTTTTGAAATTAACATCGCCAAAAAAATTCTAATATTTACATGAAATGCTCTATGGAATTCTTAGCCTACCGTTTTTTCCATTACTTTGAATATAAGGTTATTCAAATATGTTTGATTAGCAAATCGACTATTACGTGCATCAAACATTATATAATTCTATTATAATATAGTCATAAAAAGATAAGCAATCAAATCTCTACAGTGTTGCAACAACATATGTTACTTTAGCATTAAGTCAATATGAAGATAGGAGTTACAAAATGTTTCGAGACTGGCTTATTGAAGCATACGAATTTAGATTATTTTTGAAATAATATTAAAGCATATGATTATGGAGAAGAGAATCATATACTTGTAGGAGAGTTTAAACAGATTTAATATTATAACGCCAAGATATAGGAATGTGTATATATTGAAAACGCTTAAAATATACAGAAAAAAGAAATGAAAGTATTATCTCATTCATAAAAAGATAATTTGGAGAACATCAAATCCAGATTGATAAGAATGTAAATAGAGGTGAAATTCAGATGGATAGCCTCCAATGTTCATATGGTAAATTTAATTATTGTTAAATTTTTCTTCATGATAATATTTAAATAAATATTAAATGAATATTTAATAGATATTATTTCCAGTGATTTTGGCTGAAAAATCGAAATTTTCTTTTCAAAATGGAACAATATTAAAAATTTACAGTATTGATGTTTGAAAATTAGAAGCTTCCTTTTATTCTAATACATAAACCTTCAAAATTTTACTGGTTTTTATGTTTATATAATTCCAACGTTCATCTATTATTTCCAATTTTTCAAATTTCAGATTTTTAGATGAATTTACAAGAATTTCAAAAACATTCTCGCTGATTAAAACCTGGTTAGATTTTGCCAACCCAGTAATTTTTGATGAAAGGCTAATGCATGAACCAATTAAATCAATGTGAGAGGCATCTATATTTTTTCCATATAATACTACCATTGATTCACCTAAATCAATCCCAATCTTGACTTCGATCTGAGGAAGTTTGTTATATAATACAGGATTAATTACTTTGGTTATTATTTTTATTATATTTTTTGCAGATTCTATTGCATTAATGCAAGCTTTAAATGAATCATATTCGGCTGGAAAAATTCCTATTACTGCATCTCCAACATATTTCAAAACATAGCCACCATATCTAGAAATTATCATACTTATCTCGGTAGAAAAGATATTGATAATTGAGATTAATTCATTTGGTGGAAGAGAAAGAGTTAATTTTGTTGACCCAACCAAATCAACACACAGTATGACGAGCCGTGTTTTACTATTTATGTGGCGTCTTAAATAATTTTTACATTTTAGCGTAGATAAATCAACAGGTGGACCCTGAGTTAATGTTCTCTCCACTCTCCTCTGAATACTTTCCAAATTGGAATCAGAATACAAATATTATTAAGCATTCAATATAGTATAAAAAGAAATACTATCAAGGGTTAATAGCTAATTTTGAGGTATTATTTGTCCATTATCGTAAGAATCCGTTGTCAGAAAGAGCTCATTTTTGTTGGATAACCCAACTTTGTCTTTTTCGGAGGTATAATAAAATCTGTCATCATATGTATTAGAAATTTCATCAGAAATCATTTTATTACCTTTGCTATTTTTTGAAATAGTAAATTTGTCTAGTATTTCACTATCGTCAGTATCGTGAAACGTTCCTACTAATGTTTGTCCATTATTTGTAAGTTTAAAATTTAGGAATCCGTATCTCTTTTCTTGGAGAATATAATAAGGGAGCAATTTCTCTATGTCTTGCAATTTGTCACCGGCAGTTCCAGCGGTTATAAAAATAATTCCATTATTCTGGGAATATTCATTATTATTGTTATTCAATACCACAGGATAAATTGGATTATCACGATTATATGAAAGGGGTAATGATCGTTGATAATATTGAGTATGGCCTGATAAAACAAGATCCACTCTGAAAGTTTCAAATAATTCATGAAATGTATTTTTTAGATCTTCAGCCTCGTTTTCATCGAAAGTTGCAGAAGTATACATAGGCTTATGAAGGAATACAATTCTCCAGAGGATGGAAGGATTAGATAATGATTCTTCTAAATCTTGTTTAATAAATTCAAATTGTTTACTTTCATCTTCAAATGGATGTTCAGAAGAAATTGCTAAGAAATGAATATTTTTAAAGTTAAATGAATAGTAGGGTTCTTTTAGATTATAATGGTCAAGTAATTGATAATAAGAACTCTGATAATCAAGGTCATGGTTACCAATAGCAATTTTAATCTTATCGTTAATTGGTTTTGAAATATCAAACCAGCATTGAGGGTTAATCTCCTCAAATGTGTAATCACCTAATCCTAATATTAGTTCAGGTTGAAACCCCATAATCCTTTCTATAGTTTTTTCTGTTTCTTTATTACACGTCCAATCTCCTGCGGCAATAAAATTAATATCTTCAGATTCAAGATTTGGTAAGTGATTTTGTGGTGTATTTCCATATTTATTATTCAAAGGAATTTGAGTACTATTTGTGTTATTTCCTTCAAGATTCTCACCTTTGACTTTGTCTTCTTCGTATTCACCTGGATCATAGTAATCTTGAGGAAAGATGCCAAAAAAACCATCATCCTGGGAAAATATATCGGTAGTAGGAAATATGAACAAGAAAGAAAAGAAAACACAAAATACAATAAAAAATGAATTTAACATTGCTCTACACCCATTGTTTAAATCCTTTATATTTTTTCGATATATAAGACTTGTAGATTATATATGAAGAAGAAATTTACTGTAAAATTCTCATTGTTTTATCTTTAAGCAAAATTTTTTAAAAAATGATTTTAACTCCAGAAGAAAAGTATCTTATATATAAATTAAGCCTAATATTAGTAGTTATAACGCTTTTTTAGAAACACTAAAAATGTTGAGGATAAAATCTATTTTATAAATTGAGGGGTAGTCAATTTCTCCGCATAATATCGATATAGATAAAAACGGAAATTTACAAGTCACCTATTCTTGGAATAACAAAATACAAAAATACGATGTAGAAGGTAAGTATCTTCTAAAATTGATTGAAAATAGGATCTGGCAATGGACAATTCAAGAATCTGAAGATCTTGCAATAGATCCAAATGCAGGATAATCGTATGTGACACTGGCAAATCAAGAATTCAAATTTCTTCCGTTATTAACGATACATGAACCACTTCATGAGAATAAGACATCTTATTTATTTATGTTTCAAAAATAGAGTGATAAAAATATCTTTATCCTAATATATTAAAAACAATTAGATTTAAAAAATAGCTTGCCTTCCGAAATTAAGAAAAACTGGGCAGAATTTATGACTATCAAAGTTTATTATATTTTGTTGATGTCCAATTTCATTATAATTATTAAATCAATAAATATTATGATTGTTTTGATAAATTTTAAATTAGTTTTTGTAAAGCATCTATAATACTCTTATCATATCAAAATATTTCTAATATTAGTAACAAAATAAAAAATTAGGGGTATGGTACTGGCAGCATTGATATGATATTACCAACTTTATCAATAGAAGGATTTGTTGTTTCTTGCACTGGTGGAGGAGCTAATACTTCATTGAGAGAACGTTGTTGTATTTCAGCCAATTTATGTTCAATAACTTGTGATGTCTTTTTTTCTTGGTGTTGCTCCTGTTGCTCTGGTTGTGACTGTTGATTGGTGATTAGAGGCGTGAAAGAGCCTTGATTATTATTCAATTCTTGTGAAACATCCATTTTCATTCGTTGATTAAATGTTTCTTGTCGTACTTTGGCTATTTTATCTGCATAAGTTTCAACCTTTGGAAGCTTTTGCTGATATTGTTGTTGAGGGTCTACGTTCATTTTTGCTGCAGAGTCAGGTGGAGAGGCTGTAGCCTCGTTACTGTTGTATGACAAAGGTTCAACTGATTGTAAATCAGGTTGATGTTGATATTGATCTTGTTGCATTTGTAGGATTTCTTGCTGTTTTAGCTGTTCTTGCATAGGTTGTTCTACTTGTTGTTGTTGATCTTGCATCTGTTGTTCTACTTGTTGTTGTTGATCTTGCATCTGTTGTTCTACTTGTTGTTGTTGATCTTCTTCAAGTAAAGGATTCCTTTGTTCTGGTGTCAGTTTCCATGACGTATCTAATTGTTGAGCCCATCCAGAATTTACATTAGGAATAGCATATACACCTTGTCCTCCCATTCCAAAGTAATCTGTTATCTTGTCATCTGTTTCAAATAGTGGTCTATCCATAAGGTCATAATCTCCTGTTAATATCACACTGCCGGCTATTTTTGCATCTATTGGATTTCCATATTTATCTAAAATCACATCAACTACAATCATCCTGTTAGAGAATTTGCTTGAGACATAAGCATAATATCCTCCTCCATATTTAGCACCAAAGTTTACTCCATGACATCCAGGGTCACACGGAAGACCCGCAATTATCTCGTTAGTTTTTGTATCTATAACCGAAATTGTTCCTGACAAAGTGTTAGCTGTGACGACATATTTTCCATCAGGACTGACTGGTGTTTGAATCGGTAGAGTGTGATCGGAAGAGGCTAAATTTATTGTATCAGTTACTTTTCCAGTGTTCATATTAACGACTGAAATGTCACTTGACAAGAAATTTGCCACGTACGCAGTCTTACCGTCTGGTGTCATACCAGTTGCTATAGGCATAGCACCTGTAGGTGTTCTATTTTGAATTTTACCTGTATATTTCATTGCGTCAAAATCGAATATTGTCACATCATTTGTGAAATGATTAGGTGTAATCATTTTATTGCCATCTTCTGAGATCCAAAAGCCATGGGGATGTGTAGGATTCTGACCTGATTCCTGTAATGGTATTATTCGTTTCATTTCAAATTTGTAATTTTCTTTATTGAACTTCAGTTCTGCGACTCCTTGTTCTCCGCTTAATGCTACATATATCAGATCCGTACCTGGGCGTGTCATTACGTGAGAAGGTGCGTCTCCCACGCGGATATTATCGAGAAACTTGCCGGTTTCTCTATCAAATGCCGTCAACATATTGTCAAACCATTGTGTTTGATAGATTATTTTTTGTTCCCTGTCGCTCCACATATTATGAGGGTTGTTCATGTTTATCTCTGGAAGAGAGACTTTTCTTTCAACTATCCAATCTTCAACATTTACTCTGGTAGCAGTTCCTGGTTTTGATTTATGAGCGGTTTTTTCAAATTGTGTGTCAACCCAAACTTCACCAACTCCGCTGTTGTATCCGTTTTGTTCGGGAGTATAGAGATCCTTACCTTTAAGTTTCCATAAGTCAATACTATTAAGTCCTCCGACAGTATCCACAAGTAAGTTTTTGAGATTCCCTTTAATTCCACCAAAATCAATATCTATACTAGGGAATTTAGGATCCCAGAATGGTTGATTATAGTCAATCCAATTGGATGGATTATTCGCCACAAAGAAAGTCCTTAAAAGAGCCAATGCTGTTCCTATTGCATTTGGATTAGACTTACCGGTTTTATCGTTTATTGGATCTAATTCTCCACCTGCAGCTGTACTAAGTTTTTCTCCAAAATCTAAGCCTTTAGTTTTAGGATTATCTACAATCATGGCCCCAAGCATATAAGGATGTATTTTACATGTAAAGACATATAGTCCTGGTTTTTCTAGTTGTACGATTCCGCCTCCTCTATATGCTGTCAATTGATCAAATGGCATATTTGGTGCGTTAGTTGGCCATAGGAGACTTGTTATGGTATGAACAGTATTAGTACCTGACATAATAAAGTGTGCAGTTCCACCTGGTTGAACTATTCCTAGGGATCTTGTTGCATCTGGTGCTACTTCTCCTCCTACATTTCTAAACCATTGTCCGGGTTCATCACTAACATCAAACGTTATAAAATTGCCTTGTCCTTGTTCTTCTATCGATTTTCCAGATATACTAGGTCCAACTCCAGGAACACTCTTAGTATTGCTACCAACTTTACCAACGGTAAAAGTTCCCATCATGCCAGCTTCCATATGTGCAAAAACATGACAATGATATTGCCAATCTCCAGTGCCTACCCGATCACCAGCTTCTACTATAAACCAGTGAGATTGTTTTGGTTGAATTAATTTGGTATCAATAATATCTGTTGTACCAGGATCAAGCCACCTATGAGCATGAAGATGGAATGTATGTTGATGAGCAGCACCAAGTACATGGAATCTTACTAATTGATTTAAATCAGCTCCTAGATTTGGATTTGTCCACAATGGTTTTTGGTTATGATTTGCATCGATTTCTTGTCCCCAGAAAGTTGATCCTACCATAAATAGTACAAATTGTTTATCTAATTGGTCAACGCCAACATTTACAATCTTACCATCTACTTGTGCTGGAACTTTATCGATTGGGTTAATTATAATCGCTCCAAAAAGACCAAGTGTCCTAAATTGGTCACCAAAATATTCAAATGAACCTATGTCCTTACCTTCAATTTTCTGTGTTTTTTTCTCACCCTTTTCATCTATAGAATGTAGAATTAATAATTCATTTTGGTTTATTTCAATTGCCGGACCAGGGATGGTAGGAATTTGCGGGTATCTCTTAGTTAAATCTTCTTTAGACGTCCCATCACTTAGAATATGTTCTATCATTCTGTATGCATATTGACCATTTGGTAATCTTTCTGCTTTGATTGTTACTTCGTTTACTTTTCCAGAATCATAAATTGGTTCAGCATAATCCTGTTGCTGCTGTTGTTCTGGTTGTTTTGCATTTACATCAGCATTATTACGATTATATTCTCCATTCTCTATTTCATTAGGAATCTCTTTAGCTCCTTCTGCCATTTGGATTATTGGATGTTGACTTGCTTGGATATTGTTGTCACTAGCACTAGTTTTTTCATTGATGTTGTCACTAGCACTAGTTTTTTCATTGATTGGAATATCTAAACCGTTTTGTACTCCAATTTTTGGAATATTTTTGCCGTTTTGTACTCCTACTGTCAAAGTAGAAGTCAATAAAATAACTGCAAAAATACCCAATATTAAATTTGTAAATATTTTATTCATTCTCATGATCTCCATTTAATTAAGGTCTTTTACCTGGAACGCTTTTACCAATATCATCGACTACAAACTTTCCTTTCATACCAGATAATAGATGTGATGTAATAACGTCGCGATATTCAGCTACTCCATTTTTACCTTGAATTGTGAATACGTGATTCTCTAAAGGTGCAATTCTTTTTTCACTTATTATGTTGTTTGTACCAGGAGCTAACCAATTATAACCGGTTAAGATAAACTTGTGAAAATCAGTTCCAAGAGCAATTAAATTGAACCTGATTAATTCTCCGTCTTTCAAACCAATTGTTGGATTTTCCCATAATGCAGTTCGTTTAGCATCATTATTATAGTCTATTTCGTTGCACCAGAAGGCATCGTCTGTTAGATAACAAGCAACATCTTTTGATATATCTTGTATATCTATTTTAGTTGGTTGATCATCAATCAACCCCACTGTTTTTCCTGTATGACTATCTATAATCATTGTTCCAAATAATCCGATAGTTTCTGCTCCATTCATATTTGCGCCAGCTACTTGACCATTACCTAGACTCAGTCCTAATGTATGATCGTGATATGGCCAAGAACCCGCTGTTCCTGGCCCAGCTGTCCAATGATATTTAATTGATTGACCAGGGAGAACACCTTCATCACTAAATCCATTTAGAATTTTTAAGGTTCCATCACTTGCAATTGAATAATGAATTCCATGAATATGTATTGAAACCATTCCTGGAGCTCCTGTATTTTTCGGATTAGTTAAAGTTGTTTCAACAGAATCACCTTCTTGAATGAGAAGAGTAGGTCCTGGAATAGTTGCTTCATTAGGATAGCGTTCGGTTATATCGTTTAGAAATCGATTTGTTTTGGCATCAAAGATTTGATGTTGATCTACTTTGTAAGCATATAAATCTCCACCACCAGGCTTTGGAATTTTATGCACTGACATTTCAATTTTATGAAGAACAGGGTATGGATAAGACGGATATCCAGAATCTTCTTGATTTTGTGCAAAAGCTGAATCAAAAACCTGGTCCTGATATCCCAAAACAATTATTGAAGCTACGAGAGCACTCAATAATATGGAATAAGACCGATAATAAATCATTGCAAAAAAGAGCAGAAATTAGAATATATATCGATGGATTAAAAGTTCAAAAGAAATGTAATCTAATAATGAACATTGAAAGTTTCTAATTGTATTAACTAAGAAAATTTAATGCAACAATATTAAGGTAATTAACCTATTATAGATTTTCAGTTTAGGTATATTTATTAGTAAAATCTGATAATATTGAATTTCATTTATCCGTTTACTATATTCGTAGAGATAATATTTTTTTATTACAAAATCAAATTATTAGCAATAGCAGTTACTAAAAAATAAAATTAATAGTTTAGTTTTTGAGAATAAGTTTTGAACATTTAATGCAAAATAATTCACAATATTGGATTGAAAAGTTGGGGTTAGTTAAACATGTAGAAGGAGGATATTATAAACAAATTTATGCATCTCGAAAGCAGTGTCAAGAATACAATATAAAAAATCTGGCAACGTGTATATTCTATTTATTAGAAGGGAAAGATTTTTCTGCTTTTCATCGGATTAACGCAGATGAAATATGGCATTTTTTTCTAGGAAGCAGTTTAACACTTTATAATATAAATGAAAATGAATCTGAAATGAAGATTAATAAACTTGGTAAAGACTTCGAAAAAAGTGAAAATTTGCAAGTTATAATACCTGAAGGAGATTGGTTTGCTGCTGAAGTTGATGATAGATCATCATTTACTTTGGTAGGATGCACAGTTATTCCTGGATTTGAATACAAGAATTTTGAAATTGGGAAAAAAGAGTCATTACTTGAGAAATTTCCCCCTTATAAAGATCTTATTGAAAAATTATGCAGAGGTTAAATCAAATTTAGAATAAAGTATTTTAAATTATGATTTTAAATGTTGGAATTAAGATGTGCACAAATTCCTAGAAATATCTTGAACAGCCTTTTCTTTGTTCTCAACTTCTATCACAATTTCTTTATATTTAAAATCCTTTAATTTTAAAGTGATGCATTTATTTTTACGGTAGAATGCATAAAATACTTTCCCTTTTCCTATTACATAAAATATACCGATATTTCGATTTCCCAATGAAACACCGACAAATTTGATTGTTTTAGTTTTGTCTATTTTAATTGGATCTGATAAAACTTGAATGATTGAAGAATAAGGAATTTTGAGTTTATTTGTAAAAGGAAGAATTACACCAAAAAATCCTTTGAGGGTAAGTACAAGATATTCATTATGTGTAAGATCAAGAGTCATCATTTCGAATTATATTTTTTCGAATTATATTTCTAATAAAATCTAAAATCTAGGGAAATAATGATGGTAATTTGAATGGTGGAAATACCCCTTGAGTTGGAGATTTTTCTTTTTGTGGTGTTTGTCCTGTAGAACCATTAGATATGTTGTTTGAATTAGGTTGTTCTGTTATTTGTTGTTCTGGTTGTTGTTGCTGTTGTTGTTGTTTTATTGTTGGTGGTTGTTGCTGTTGTTCTGGTTGTTGTTCCATCGTAGGTAGTTGTTCTCTGGGAACAGTAGTTGATAGTTCGTCTAAGTCTATTTTAGGAGTTGGGGGAATCAACTTGGAAGAATTTTTAGATGTAAAATTGGTATTAGTAGTTTCTTGTACTTGGTCTAGAGTAGGTTCTGTATTATTATTTAGGGTTTCATTTATAACCTCCTTGGGAATAATCATTTCAATCTTTGAATCATTAGCGTTTGATATCCCTAATAAGGCAGAATTTCCTCTGGTACTCTTATTGGAATTATTATCAACCTTTGCATTTGAGCTAGGCATCACTGTTTGTAGAGGAATCTGTGTATTATTATAAGATTTTAATGTTGAAGTATTTTGACTGGGGATAATATTAGATAATTTCAAAGAGGTTAAATTTTCTCCAGTACTCTTATTGGAATTATTGTCAACCTTTGCATTTGAGCTAGGCATCACTGTTTGTAGAGGAATCTGTGTATTATTAGAAGATTTTAATTCTATAGTTTTATTGTTTAAAGATGGTAATGATTTTCCATCTAGAGCATAACCAGTAACATTAATGGAATACCATTTAGTTAATGGTTTGTTTCCATCTAAACAGGTAATTTTTGAAGTTAATTCATTTACTCCTTTAACAATTTCATGATACTTTGGATCAAATGTGTAAATCCATTCTGAAAAATCATCAATTCCTCCTGGTCCTGCAGCTCGAACTGGTTGGAAAGGTTTAAGATCATTCCAATCTATAAATACAATACAATTTTTTTCTTGATTATCGCTGGATATACCAGAAACCGTCAATTGTCCTATTGGTACTTGTTTGTTCTGAGGGGGAGAAGTGATTTTTACACTTATGTTTTCCAAATTAGAGACACTGGTTACATTAGTTTGAGAGCTAGCGAATAGTAGATTTGGAAGAAAAAATATGCTTAACGATCCTATTATTATAGAAAGAAAGAAGGGTAAGACCCGAAAACTCATGTTATAGAATCAAAATTACACTATATTTAAATTAATAATATATCTCGTAGAAGATTCTACTATATTAGTATGAAGTAAATTTAGGTGTTGAATTTCATAATTACAAATAAAAAAAAGAAGATTATAGAATGTCATATAAAAATACAACATTGCATTAAAATATAGTGTTCTTTATTGA
>DATFCH010000145.1:0-2101 GCA_035253345.1 Nitrososphaeraceae archaeon | reverse complement strand
TGCGAGTAGCAGATATGGGTGATTCTGCTAGAAGCTATTCATTCCATGTTGCTGGTCACTTAATGTTAAGACCTGCACCGATTTCCTTAGATCCAACAGATATACCAGATGATGCACCGTTCGACCCATACATAGAAAGAGGAACAACAGATCAGATGTCCCCATCTAGATCTTTCTCACTTGAATTAGTTGGTGGCGCAGGAGGCTTGCAAGACAAACATGGTGATTATTTATATCAAGACCAGAAACTAGCAAGATCGGTAGAAGGAGGTGCTTGGGGAATTCTTAGAGTACAACCAGCAGATTTCGATCCAATAAAAGCAGCCAAATACCTTTTAGATGATATCTCTTATTCGAAGTATATTCCAAGTGATATTAAACCAACATTGATAGAAGAAACTCAAAAAATATTAGATAATCTACTTTCCTATGACCAAACCAAGGTTAAAGAAATATGCGAAGATATTATTCCAAACCTTTTGAAATTCCTTTCCAAATATGACGATAGGTATAACCAACAACAACAACAATACTATTCTGATACATATGATGACGCATATAAAGACGTAAATGACGCATATAAAGACGTAAATGACGCATATGATGATTCATATAAAGATCAACAGCAATATTATGGTGTAGAATATAACAAAGAAAATACTGAATACAATAATGACTATAACTATGAAAATGATTATAGTTACGGAACTAATGATAAAGATCCTAGTTATGGAGATAACTACAACCAACATTATGACGATAAATTGACAATTGAAAAACTGAAAGAGTTACTAAGAAATATAGCATATAGCATATGCTAAAAAATATTTTTTAATCACTTTTTTTATAACATAAATGTTCTTGAATCAATATTAAATAATTAAACAACCGGAGAAAATAGGTTAATGATAGTGGATTTATGGATGATAAATTATGTTCTCCGGTTTGATATGCAGTTGATTTTAGATACTAAAGGAAATTCTTTATTATTTATATACACGGGTTAATTTTTGTTGAATACTAGTATAATATCAATAGATAACAAATTAAACTCGCGGAGAATAATGGAATAATGATAAATCAGTAGAAACTATTCTAGAATCTATATCTATATTCTCGCTGCAGCAGTAGCAGCACTAATCAATATTCTATAATAGTTATAATGATTTTAGACAGGGTTAATTAAACAAGTTATAGCCCCCAAGGTTGAGGGATCAGAAGTAGAGAGGGGCTACAACTCGAATCTCATATTTGCTTTTTAGTATATTGCATTTGTTAAATTGCTATTAATAATTGGGTATAATCTGATTTAGTATAGCCATAGGCCTCTATTGGTTTATTTATTACAATAGAAACCCTATGGTACTTTGTTCGTTCCATTGACAAGGTTTTAAATCATGACTCTTCAACAATATTTTATATAAATTTTAAGAAACAATGTAAATTAGAATATAGATTCTAAGTCTCAATAGGCTATTGGTATTTGACTAAATGGACAACCGAATTTTAATTAAATTTTCATAGCTTGACCCTGAAGACGGTAGAAGGTTTGAAGAGCATTGTTTTTTGGTTCAGGCTATGTCTTTGGCCGGTTGAGACGGTACAATACATAGTTAACCTTAATATTTATCAATAATGAGACTAATTAGTTTAGAACTACATGATACTAATTAGTTGAAAGATTCTAATATGGACTAATTTAAAAAGATACAATTTTTTATTCTAAAACAATACTTCTTTTAACAGAAATCTTTTAACAGAAATTAGTATTATAATATTCCTATTATGGTATCTGTAAAACTTTTAAAGTTAAATATAGAAATGGATATCGAGATTCCAACAGATCTTTTAGAAAATAAAGTTAAGGTAAAAGTAATTGAAGATGGAATACTTAAGTGTTTATCAAAGGGTTTGTATGAAGAAGGAATTTCATTTCACATTAAAAAATTTAAATTTAATGTATGATAGATTGATAATTAATATTTATATTTCCAGAGAATGATTGATATTTCTTACCATTGCAGGAAATCATTCTCTAGATTGTGCGTTCGATCCTCACTAGCTCATCAACAGAAGATCTATATTGTTTAAAAAGTTTGAG
>DATFCH010000144.1:0-6237 GCA_035253345.1 Nitrososphaeraceae archaeon | reverse complement strand
TTTTATCTTCATCGATGGAAATCAATTCACCATCTCTCTACCCTTCATAATAATCACTCCAATATTATTTTTCCAGATATAAAATTTTCAATTTAATATAAATAGCTATGACAGTAATAATATTGATACCTTATTGAAATGAAGAATGACAAATATCGGAGATGTTCATGTTGGTAAAGGTTCAATCAAAATTCTAGGAATAATTAATGTTAGTCCTGAATCTTTTTATAAAAATTCAGTTAAAACAAGTGTAGATGAACTTGCTGCATATGCAAAAAAACTAGAAAATGATGGAGCAAATGTCATTGATATAGGTGCAATGTCAACCGCTCCATATTTAAAGACAATGATTTCAGTAGATGAAGAAGTATTAAGAATAAAAAAGGCAATTAAGATAGTAACAGAAAATTGTAATCTGCCAGTATCTGTAGATACACCTAGATCAATTGTTGCTAAAGAAGCAATAAAAATGGGAGCAAATGCTATAAATGATATTTGTGGATTAAAACATGATTTTAAAATGGCCGATGTTATATCAAAATATAATGTCCCTATAATAGTAGGCGCATATGAAAAAAATCCTCATAATCTTCTAATGGGTAAATCATTCTCTACAAAGAAAATCATCAATGATAGTATAATAATCGCAGAAAAAGCTGGGATTAAGAAAGAAAATATTATAATCGATCCCTCAATCGGGTTTTTCAGAAAAGAAAGTAATAATCCTTTTATTACAAAAATAACAAAAATACCGTGGTATCTTCGAGATATAGAAATTGTATCTAATTTAAAGGATCTCTCTAAATTATCTTTCCCTATTTGTATTTCTGTTTCAAATAAATCATTCTTGGGAAAGCTATTGAATCTTCAAATAGAGGAAAGAATCATCCCATCCTTGATAGCGGAAATTATTGCAATTATTAATGGAGCAACTCTTATTAGAACACATAATGTTAAGGAATCAAAGTTAGCATTAGATACGTTAAAAATGCTACATTAGAGAGCTTCAAGATTCACGAGAAAAATAAAAAACAGTTTTATTCTTCAGTTTGCGCAATTTGATAGAGATGCAAAACTTATAATTCTTCCTTATTTCAATAATAAAATGAAATATTGAATATTAGAGAAGGTCTAACATTTGATGATGTATTATTAATTCCCAAACGTTCCCCAATCATATCACGCACTCAAACTAATTTGAAAACCAAATTATCTAGAAATATAAATTTAAATATTCCAGTCATAAGCGCGAATATGGATACAGTAACTGAATCAGCTATGGCAATAGCATTGGCTAGAGAAGGAGGGATTGGGATTATCCATAGATTTATGACTATACAGGATCAAGTAGATGAAGTATTAAAGGTCAAAAGATCTGAATCCGTAATGATAGAACAACCTTATACCATAAGTATTGATTCATCAGTGGGTTACGCAAGAAAAATAATGCGTGATTTCGGAATATCTGGGCTTTTGGTTGAAAAGGACAAGAAATTGGCTGGAATCATTACCAAAAGGGACCTTCTCTTTGAAACTAATTTTGAAAGTAATGTATCTACAGTAATGAGTAAAGATGTAGTTTTTGCTGAATTAGGAACAACTATTGAAAGAGCTAAAGATATTTTACATAAAAATAGAATTGAAAAGTTACCCATAATCAATAAAGATAAACAAATCTTAGGATTGATAACTATTAAAGATATTTTAAAAATGGAAGAATTTCCCTACGCATCAAAAGATAAAAAGGGACGATTATTGGTTGGTGCTGCTGTAGGTGTTAAAGGAGATTATTTAGAACGAACAGAGGCATTATTAGAAGCGGGTGCTGACGTCATTGTTGTCGATATAGCTCATGGACATAGTGATAATGCTGTTAATTGTGTTAATTTAATAAAAAAAGCATTTAAAGACTGTGAATTAATAGCTGGCAACATTGCGACAGGAAAGGGAGCAGAGGATTTAATTAAAGCGGGTGTAGACGCAGTTAAAGTAGGAGTAGGATCTGGATCAATTTGTATCACTAGAGTTATTACTGGATCTGGGGTTCCGCAGTTAACTGCAATTCTTGATAGTGTAAAAATATCCAAAGAATATGACATTCCTGTAATATCTGATGGAGGTATTAGAAATTCAGGTGATGTAACCAAAGCACTTGCAGCAGGTTCTTCATCTGTAATGGTAGGAAGTCTATTAGGAGGAACAGATGAAAGTCCTGGGAAAACACTTGTTAAAAATGGCAAAAAATATAAAATCTATAGAGGAATGGCATCTTTTTATGCTTCATTGGGAAGAAAATATCGAGAAGGAGAACAAATAGAAACTGAAGATCTGAATGATTATGTACCTGAGGGAGTAGAAGCGATGGTATCCTATAAAGGAAGTGTAGTAGAAATTGTTCGTCAGTTAGTTGGAGGTCTACGTTCTGGATTAAGTTACTGCGGAGCAAAAAATATCAATGAAATGCAACAAAACGCTGAATTTGTACGAATAACTACAGCTGGATATATTGAGAGTCAGCCACATGATGTTAGTGTCATGTAGCCAATTTTTTTGTTATAATAAAAATTGTAATTCAAATTTTCTTTTAATAAGAAATTTTATTTTCTAACAAAAAAAAAACTATTAAGTTATATATTGTACATCAGGATTATATCATAATGTCTATCGATGTAACCGTGCAAGTATTAAAAGAAAATATTGGAAAAAACATAGTAATTAAACTAAAAGGTGATAAAGTCGTAAAAGGTATATTAGAAAAATTTGATCAGCATATGAATCTTGTTTTAAGCGATGCAACAGAATATAAAAAAGATGAAGAATCTACTAAATTAGGAAATTTGCTTCTCAAGGGAGATAATATAATAATAATATCCCCACAAACATAGTACAAAATCTATCTATTGTGGTGTCAACTTGGATTATTAAGAATTAAATTTTTATGTGTTATATTTCGGTGCGTGGACTTTGGTCTTCATTTCATGGTATACATGATCAGTTCGCCCATCGATTGCCACGCACCGATACTTTTATTTCAATAATATTCCAAAATTAAACTGTATGAATTATAATAATTTCTTTTTTTGCATCAACGGTCATTTTATAATTTTTATCATTATTAGTATTTAATGATTTCAATCTTGGGTCTGCTGATTCTACAAGAGGTATATCCGATATCGCACATCCTGAGGCCATTATAGTATCACATCTATTAGTACAAACAATTGATTTAGGACCAGTATGATTGATTTTTAATGAATAAAAGATATATGCACCTACACTACTTCCAATACAATTAGGTAAAATAAGAATTCTATCTTTGACTGTTTGATTGAATAAAACATGATCTCTATTTTTTATCATACCAGTGTTTGGATCTACCATAGAGAGCATATTAAGTGGGTCGTTCGATACCAAAGCTAACCCGTTTGTCTTACTGTCGCCAACGATTCTTTTACAATTTATTTCTATCATCTAAAAAATTACTCACAATAATCTTTTGTTATGGTTTTCATATCTTTCAAGGAAACATCTATTTTGTTTGAATGTTTCATATAGTAGGCACATTTAATACTATTAGTTACAATAGAATCACAATCATTTTTTGTTATTAATGGTGTTAAACATGTGCATGCATCACAGATAATATCGGCACCTGTATTTCTTAATTTTTTTATTATAACATTATTACATTCCATTTCTGCTATAGAACGTGGACAAAATATTTTACAAGGTCGTTTAAACTTCTTTCCTTCTGTTAATTGATTAAGCATTTTTAATTCCTCAATTCCTAATTGAGGACTACCAAAGACTATAACTTGACCTTTTTCAGCTGTATTTAATTCATCTTTTATTTTATTATACTCGTTTTTTCCGAATGAAACTTTTTCAGAACCATTTTCGTTTGTAGTATTAAACATTCCAGCTCTTCCCGATGTTCCAATTCCTGCTGAGAGAGCCTTAGAATTAATCTTGTCTAATTGTTTAGAATGAATATCCAGTCCTATACAGCTTTCATCTGCCATTTTTCCAGCAAAATAACCTAATAGCCCGAAATCTGATTCTGTTTCTATATTTGTCTCAATTTTAACATTTATTTTCGGATTTCTCATTGAATCCAATAATAAATCTGAATACGGGGTTTTGCCCGAGATGGCACTTGCTAATGAGCTTAGTGCACTCTCTTTGTTTGTTTTAATACCTAACATTGAATTTACAAATACGGCAGCATTACTTTCAGCAAAGCTAACTATCTCACCTTTATCAGGCAGATCAAAAATTTCATATGGAATACATGTAAATGATGGTTTTATGCCTAAAGATAAGTAAGAATTTATAATTGAATTTTGATTTGATTTAAAATAATCTGTTAGGTTATTATTTTTTTTAGTATCATAGCCCATAGGGTTTAAAGTAGTAGGAACTTTAACTTTATTTTTTTTATCTAAACCTGAAAGAAATCTTACTCCTGCCTCACCTATAGTATTAAAATTAACTCCAGAAATGTGTGCCCATTTTACAGGAATTAATTTCGTTGCATCATTCGCATTTCCTAACGCCAAAAGGATTTTATAAGCTAGCTGTAATCCTTCTCCATGTTCTCCATTTAACGCCATCTCTTCTTGTCTTGTTAGTTCCATTTGGTCAATTCACAAATAACATAGTGACTGTCATTTAAAAGTTCTTGTTGAATTTAAGGTGTTTGTGGTAATTATTATTTTTATTATCGTTACTATTATTATTTATTATTTATTATAGTGCTATAACAAATAGTCTATTAATAAGTTGTTAATTATATAATTTGTGCAATTCGTAACTTGGTTCCCATATTATCAAGATATAAGAAAGAAAATGGGATACAGTACTGAAGAGGATCAAAAGGCTGCCCATATATTATCAAATTTGATAAAACGAAAATTTCTTGATCCTTCTATTTTAGATAAAAAAATTAAAGGCAAAAGAGTCTTAGCCATTGGCGCGGGATCAGATTTAGATCTTTATACCTCTTTTATCAAGAAAAATAGATCTTTTGTTAAAATTGTTGCTGACGGCGCAGTGAAATTCTTAATAGAAAATAATATTAAACCAGACATTGTAGTAACGGATTTAGATGGTGACCCAAAATTTTTATTAAAAGCAGAGAAGCTTGGCGCAATTATGGTAATTCATGCTCATGGTGATAATGTGAATTTAATGAAAAAATATATACCTAAATTTAGAAAAATTATTGGAACAACTCAAGTGATGCCTCTCAAACATGTATATAATTTTGGAGGATTTACTGACGGAGACAGATGTGTTTTCCTGGCTGAAGAATTCGGAGCTAAAGATATTGTACTAGTGGGTATGTCATTTGATGGTAAGATTGGGAAATATTCTAAACAAATAATAGATGATGTTAAAATTAAGAAAGAAAAACTACAAATTGGAAAAAAACTCCTACAAATTCTTGCCAAAAACACAAAATCAAATCTTTTTGACACTTCCAAAAATCCTATAATTGGATTTAAATATTTTAAAAATACTTAATTTAAAATTAGAATTCGAATTAATTGGAATAAATTTAGCTTAATAATATTTTTTTTTATTTAGAAATTTAATAGTCATTTAAGAAAGTATTTCCATAATACATTATATTTGTAATTGTATCAAATAAATAATTAATTACTAAAAAAATGGTCAAAATACAAATTTTGAACATTTATTGTAATATAAATAAAGGTGTTAACCAAATAAATTTTCTGCAGTTAAAGGGTTGTAAAATCAATTAATTTATTTTGCTAGGTTCAATCAATAACTATATTTGAGTTATAAACCGTAAAAACAACTTTATACTCTTTTATTATAATTTAGATTGCATGTTAAATTATTCAGAGGAAGATGTCAAAAATGCAGCAGAATTAAGAGACTGGATATTAAAACAGATTTCTGATAAACAGGAAGAAGTGGATAGACTTAAAAGCCTTCTTCTAATTATAGATAATTTATTAAAACAGGGAAGTTTTAAACCTGCATCTAAACTGGAACGTTCAATAAATCAATTAGAAAGTTCTCCTGTTGTTGAAAAAAACGATCCAGTTATTCCTAGTAAATCTAGTATGAAAATGGAAAATAAAAAATATAATAATAATAATAATAATAATGAATTGAAGGAGAATGTTTCTACATTTACAGAAACAAGAGATCTTAAAAGGCTCAAAGATAATTTACTATTAGCAAAAGTAAATATTTCCTCACAAA
>DATFCH010000143.1:0-4738 GCA_035253345.1 Nitrososphaeraceae archaeon | reverse complement strand
CTATATCTGAAAATACAATTGTTTACGCACAAAATGTAATCGATACTTTTTCTAGCGATCATGAACAAAATGGAATAATAATCAATCATATTAATAATGGAATATACGTTCAAAATAATGGCATTATTAATACGGAAGGTAAGCTAGAGAAGATATTAAAACCTGCCCTTACTCCATTCTTATATGTATCTAATAACAACAACGGAAGTATAATTCTAATTGATCCAAAAACAAAAACCATAAATGGTACACTAAATATTGAAACTGAAAGTAATCCCAATGAATTAATTTTTACCTCCTATACTGATATGATGTATGTTGTAGGAAATACTTCTAATAATTTATATGAAATAAATGTCACTAAAAATGATATTATTGATACTATTCCTATTTCTTCTTCTTCTTCTATTAAGGAGATTGTATTTAATCCTGATAATAATTATATTTATGCATCTGATATTAATTCCAATGAAATAATTGTGATAGATACTATAGCTAACAACGTTGTAACTGCTATACCAGTTAGAAGTAATCCTGCAGGAATGGGAATAAATTATTTTAATGGTTCATATAAAATATATGTTGCAAATTCTGGTAATAACAGTGTCTCTATAATAGATACTAAGACTAATCAAGTAAGCAATGTTATTGAAAATGTAGGCAATAAACCTATGACAATTATTTCTACTGAGGGAAGTGATGAGAAAGTCTATGTTTTATCATTTAATGACTCCAAAGTTATTGTTATTGATTTAAAATCTGATAAAGTAATTGCAACTATACCAGTAGGAGCTTCACCATCTGGAATGTACGCTAACGAATTCTCAGACAAATTATATGTTGCAAATTCTGGTAATAACAGTGTCTCTATAATAGATACTAACATTAATAAAAATATAGGTACAATTCAAAATGTTGGAAATGGTCCAACAGATCTTATTTTAAAGCATGATGTTGATATGGGGAAAGATTTATTGTATGTTGTTAATTCTTTGGACAGCAATATATGGTATGCCTCCCCAAACTTCTTTGAAATAGAGGATACTACTGAATCAGATGATAGATTTGGAAGTGCATTGGCTGTAGGTGACTTTAACAAAGACGGATTTAATGATTTAGCAATAGGAGTACCAGGAGAAGACATAAATGGTACAACTGATGCGGGTATTATCAATATAATCTATGGTTCTCATGATGGACTTCATACCTTAGGTAATCAAATATGGTATCAGGGAAATAATGGAATATCATGGCAACAAGATAAATTTGGAAGTGTATTAGCAGTTGGTGACCTTAACAATGATGGAATTGACGATCTGGTAGTAGGGATGCCCGAATATGATAAACATGGTTATAAATACCGACATACTAAAACTGTTGAAAATGATATAGGTATTGTCAATATCATCTATGGCTCTAGTTCTGGACTCTTAATAGGTAATCAAATTTGGAAACAAGATTCATATCAATAAATAATCAAATTTGAAAACAATATAAATAACTAACATTATTCTCATAAAATTTTTTCAAATTTTAATTCTGAAAATTTTTTAAAAGAAGGTATGTGATACTAATGAATATGTTGATTGATTATTGTTAATTTTAAAATTATAAATCTTTAAAAAGTATAAAAAATATCCTGTAATATTGATGATGAACTAAATCAGCTCAAAATAAATTGAAGTTTCTTATAATTAAAATATATCTTAATGTCATATTTTTCTTTTATGTCACATCAAAAATATATTCATCATTAACCTTCAAAGATAAATAACCTTCATTGATGATTTAGCTCTATCAGTCAGTACTAAAAGGTTATATAAAAAATCATTTATGTTACTCTATGGCAAAAGGATTAGCACTATGTATAGGATTGAATTTCGTGGATCCTAATCATTATGCGGGATGGGATGGACAGCTAAACGCATGTGAGGCTGATGCAGAAGACATGACAGATATTGCAAAGTCAGGAGGATTTGATGTACAAACTTTACTTACAAAAAATGCAACTAGTGAAAATGTCATTAATGGTATTAGCACGGCTGCAAAAAAACTGGAAAATGGTGATATTTTCATGTTAAGTTATTCTGGACATGGTGGAAAACTTCCTGATGAAAATTCTGATGAAATTGACAAAACAGATGAAACATGGTGTCTCTATGACAGGCAGCTTGTTGATGACGAAATAAACAATTATTTGTCTGAATTTAAAGAAGGAGTAAGAATATTGGTTTTCTCTGATAGCTGTCATAGTGGAACTGTTACCAGAGTTATAGCAACAAATAAAAACATTGATATGATGAATACTAATATTGACCTTAATGGAATTAAATATAGATTTGCACCTATAAATATTATTAGAAAAACCTATCGACTTCATAAATTAGAGTACGATAAGATTCTAAGTAATCGTAAATTAAAAGAATCTGAAGATAAGGTAAAAGCTTCTGTCATTTTATTGTCTGGTTGTCAAGATAATCAATATTCTCAAGATGGAGAATTTAATGGTTTGTTCACATCAAATTTATTAGACACATGGAATAATGGATTATTTAACAAATCTTATAAAAACTTCCATAAGACTATTTTAAGCAAAATGCCTCCAGATCAAACCCCTAATTACTATCTTGTTGGTACATTAGACAAAAAATTTGAAAAACAAATTCCATTTACAATATAATTTTTTTATTAATAGGATAGATCTATATTTTTATAAAATGATTTTAGCTGTGTATGTACTTTCTAAGAATTGATTGTTAAGTCTCTCGAAAAGGACATCAATCTTTATATTGTTATATATTATTTGTATTTATATTTTCTTGGTCTCAGTTTATCTTCAATTACATGTATTACTAGATCAAAAATTAAATAATTTAAATAATTCTATTTATTTTTGCGGCGCCGAAAAAATTTTGTGAAAAATAAAAAAAAGGGAAATTGCAATTATATTTCCTTTACAAGATCTATTTTCAATCATCATCTTCAAGTATATTAAGATATAAGTAGGCCCCATATGTGCCTCCCATTTCAAAATCTGTCTCAAACTTTTCTTTTCTGGTTGAATTGCCATTGACGTTAAACTTACCAAATCCTTTTCGTATTCCTTTTTCATCCTCGATCTCAACATAAATTCTATTGATGGACCAAACATCCCCGCCCCAATAGCCTAGATAGATAAGATAATCTGCAGACAATAACGAATCAAGAGGTTCTCTAGTTGGGACATCTGCTAAATTATCATCTTGAACATCCGTTGGATATGGAGTTTGTTTGTCATGATTTCCTATTGGAAATTCTTCACTGAGAATAGCTTCTTCATTTTCTTTGGGTATTACGAATATATCTTCTTGAAATGGCAAAAATGCGTTATGACGTTTCAATCTATACTCTCTTCCTCCAACATTGAGCCAGACCCTAGTAGCTGGATCTCGGTTTGATGCACCAGCATGTGATCCTGTTTCTATCAAAACACTTATTTTTTTTACAAAATTTTTTACCATTAGTATATACAATTTATTTAATTATTTAAATATAAACATCAGAAATAACATAATTTAGCTTTTATATTTATTTTTCTGGTTTGATTGAAACAAAATAGATATGGACACCTAAAAAATATTTTTTTAATTTAAAATACAAACTCAAATATATATAATAATAGATAAATAATTTAGGCTCTGTAGAAACCATCGTCAGAACAACTAATTTCACTATTCTGTGAGTATTATATGCTATACACCTAAATGTCAATTCTCTATTTTATATTCTTATCAATCTGGATGTGGTGTATCTCCAAATAATCTTTTTATAACTGATACAATAGTTTCATTCTTGTTGCGCTGATTGTAAAGGATTTTATTGTAACCACGTTTCATCTCTTTTCTATATCTTCCACGAGTTTTCCATATAGGTACATTCTCATATCTTGATGGTATTACGCTATATCCATTTAGTTTCTCCCTTACCAGTATATGATTGTCCTCATTGTCATAGCCTTTATCTGCTACAACTACTGATAATGGTTTTATTTTTACTATTCTTGTTACAATAGGTTTGAAATCTATATTGTCATGCTTGGTTAGAGCTCTCCTAATCTTAACCTTACAGATTAATTGCTTTATAACATCTGCTGCACCAATTGACAGTTTTGCATACTTCTTTCTCAATTTAGCTTCTATTTACATATTATTCTGATGCATGTGTTATTTTGAATCCAGTTGCATCTATGCCGGTAAATATGTGTCTTGTACATGTAAAGAGTATAAATGAAGAAATTATCTTCCCAAGCAATTATGAAGTTGATTCTACCAGTAAATTTCTGTAGAGTTGTAAAATGAGGTATTTTGGATAATTTCAAGAATAATCTCAAATAGTATGCTTCAACCAGCCAGTCTGCAAACATTCTATAGCTCTTACCTTCGTACTGTCTTATTGTAACCAGTACTATGTGTTGCCATATTGTGTATATATGATTGCTCTTTCTATGCAAGTACAATGGAATACGGCAATGCTTGAGGATACGTATTAGCTGATCTGCTAATCTAACGTATTTTGATTGTTGTTTGTTCAATGATTGATTATGAAATATTGTTAGCTATAGTTCTGTTAACTTTAGATGAATTCACCTCCATTGACAAGAAATGGTATTTTATTTCTAATTGTTGTATTATACAAATAAATGTATAGATTTAGCCAATTGTATACATGTGACAGATCACAATTTTGTTTATTATTATTA
>DATFCH010000142.1:0-2958 GCA_035253345.1 Nitrososphaeraceae archaeon | reverse complement strand
AGATACAATGGATTTAATTCTTGATAAGATAATCGACCGTATCAATCTTAAAAAAAGGTATGAGCAACCAAGAATGATATTTTTTATAAAGATAATTTAGATGAAAAGTGAAATCAAAGAAATTCTTCAAGAAAAGACAGAATAGCAAGAACAATTCATACACGAACGATATGACAAAGGTATTATTATAGATTATAATAAAAGTAACAATGAATTTAAACAAAAATAGTCAAATGCACTTATCAAAAAAACATTAAAAGTATAAAAGAGCTTAGCGAAGCTTATTAAAATTCAGATGATGAAGCAGGAGAGCAAAAGATGTAATGAAATCCCTTTAAATTTGTTGACATATTTCCAATTACTATACAAAGATCAGTTTGGCAAACTATATTCTTACATTAAAATAAATGATGATACTAATTATGACTTAAAGTCATCAAACAAGTCATAAATTTGAAAAAAATCTTTTCAGATATTTTATGAAAGTGAATTTAAAATTATATTTCCATTGTATTTAAGAAATGAAATAATTCAATATTTACAATAAATGGCAGAATTTAGTAGAATCATCATCTAACTAGACTTTGAAGTCGCCAAGACTGATGATGATTATACATTCTATTAAGATTTGACAAATAGTAATGGAGATATAACAGCCATAAAGATAATGCCAGGAGGTTGGAAGATTGAAAATAATCCACCTAGACTTTGTCGAAGATACAGTAATCAGTTACCTCACATTTCTCCTACTTATAATAAATAGACTATAGACTATAAATCCTTGACAATTTTATAGATATATCAAATGGTCAAGATGATGATAACAAAACACTTTTGAAATGTTATATCATCTCATTATTCATTCCCGGTATAGCAAAAACTATTTTGACGTTGCATGGTTAACTAGGTAGTGTCAAAACCACTTTACGGAAATATATAAAAATGTTAATGATCCTAGCATTGTAACTATATTACCATTTGCAAGATATCCATGAACTTGTCCAAAAACTTTTCACAATTATATTGCCTATAATGAAAATTTGTCTTATATTAAGGTTTGAATCTCAGATGCCTTATGTAGAGTAGTTACTGGAAGTGAATTTTCTAAAGATAGTTATACACCGACGATGATGATAGAATATGCTTTTTTAAGGAAGCATTGGTTTAATGGTATTAATTTATCTGCTACAAAAGCTGGTCTGTTGAATAGAGGAATAATAATACAACTTGAAATAATATCATTGAAAAGAAGACGAAAGTAAGAAGATATTGGGAAGGTATTTGAAACCTTGCAAATTTCAATTACTTGAAAAATTTTTTAATATTATAGTAAAAATTTTAAGGGTAAGGCAAAAAGGAGGAATTAAAAGTTTCAATGATCTTTTTAGAATGGCTGACTTTAAAAAGTAAACAGAGATTATTTCAAGATGTACGGGATTAAAGAAATGAATTTCTTAGTTTATCAAGATAATATAAATATCAAGATAGATGAAGCAATCTAAGCAAGTCCTCTCTCGATGGCAGTTGTTGGATTAACGGATAAATGTAAAGAGGATGATGATAGTGCTTAATTGGTACTGCAACCTAGAAATTGCAGAAATTAAACTAAAAACAGATATTAAGAAGATAATATCTTTGCCAAAATCCCTTAATCAATTTATTAGTAGATTAAATGAAATTAAAATGAATTTGAGAAAAAGTTATTGTAATTGAAAACTCCAGGGATAAAAAAATTAAAAGAATAATAAAGATATGTAAAGTATCGTCAACGTCGTCGAATTGTCAAGAAATAGAAAATCAACTACAAAATTATCTCAAATCGTTGGAGGATATATATTTCTATCATAAAATAAAAATGATAAAAGAAACGATCAAAATAATGGTTTTGGGGGATTTGACGGCGTTGACGATACTTTCCATATTAAAGTTAGACAACATCTTGCTAAATGAAAAGACTAAAATGCCATCGTTAAAATTCCACAACAATGAATTTTCTTCAATTGAATCTTACAATAATCACCGTCATTACAACAAGTTTCAAAGTGTATCACGACTTTATTAAAAGTATACCTAATATGCATCATAAATGTATAATCCAAAAGCCTATTTCTATCGAAGATTAATAAAATATATAGAAAACGTACTCTGATAAATAAAATTATATTAGAATATTTCCTTTAAAATTCGTTAGATCTCGAAATTTTTTAATCAACATTAATATGATAATCTATAGATGCAATGTTAATAATGTATATAATTTTAAATCGAATATATATTGATTGATTTTAATAATAATACTTAGAATATTTAGTTAAAGAATAGGAAAATAATTACTTAGATAAAAAAGGAGAACAACAAATTTACTATCACGGAAAAAATTCCTGTGTGCAAACTAGCTAGGCAAAGATAATTTAAATAAGAAAATGATTATTGATGCATTTAACTATAATAATTCACATATCTTACACAAGGGGAAAATAGTCACAGCAAAATATAGAACAGCAAAAAGAATTAAGAAACCATGAAGAATATCTATGTATATTTAAAGAGTATAAAAAGATCATTATTGACTTTCTTTTAGCAAATAAAGATTCAATCAAAATTGAAGATGTAATGCTTTATGAATCTATCTATAGATGCTATCTAAAAAAAGGGAAATTGTTATATGTGTAATAGCTTAAACAATATAATATGTATAAGTTGTAATAATAACTAATAAAATAAAGGAGTTTGATTATATATAAATCATTGAAAAGATTATTTCTTATAAAAAGAATAAAACATGAAAAATTAACTATAAATGAATATTACAAGAAATTAATCATTATTAAGACTTTAAACAAATTTTTTATTATATCATTATCAAGAAAAGACGCCTCTAAAGAAATGAGTAAATAAAATAATGAAATAGTAGGCGAAGAAGCTGTATACTAATTAATTGCATATAACAAGATAATA
>DATFCH010000141.1:0-2360 GCA_035253345.1 Nitrososphaeraceae archaeon | reverse complement strand
ACAATAAGAAAAGAAACACATTAAACAATAAAAATAAAGCGTTCAGATAAACTTTATATAAATAGTTAATTAAGTAGAAAATTAAAATAGACTCAAAATACCTTTATACAGAGATGAAATATAGTAAAAGATAATTATAAGAATTATGATTTAAAAATAACGACAACCATTATTATATAAATTTATCGTAAAGGACAAAAAATAATCAATTCAAAATAAATAATTTTCTGCTAAAATAATTAAAAAATTGTTAGAAATCATTATCTTCAATCTTTACTGATGTTTAACTAAATTCCGTTATCGTTATCTTTTAAATGCATATTTTTCATAATATTATTTGGCCTTTTGATAGACAATATATTACATTATATTTTCATGTAGAAAATGTAGTCCCCTTTTTACAACAAAGAACAAATGTTACATAAAAGAACAAATGCCATATGTTGAACTGGTTAGATATGATAAAAAGAAGATATATCATCATCACTAGCAAAATCATAACTAGGTAAAAAACGAAACGAGGTTTACAAATGGTTGCATAGATTTGATAAAGGTGGATTATAATAATTAGAAGATGATAAGAGAACCCAGCTAGACTTTCAGATCTAGCCTACGTTGATTGTTGAAAATAAAGATAGCATCAGTTAAGAGGATATTCCTGTTGATATTTCCTGAATTCAATGCAGTAGAAAATTGCTAGAGACAAGAAGAATATCATTTATTTTGTAGTTAATACGAGACATTCATTCTCATAAAGAAACACCTTCTAGTTACTATAGAACAAGAAAGTTTGATCTAAATTTTATTCAATATCTTACCTGAAGAATAAATAAATTAGCAAGTCAATAAATCAAGGCAGAATAAAAGTGCCTTTATAAAGAATAAATTATTTAATATATTATTGTAGACTATTTATTATTCTCATCAAATATTAATTAATTTATTATATTACAAATTACAATCTATTTTTATTAAATTAGTTTAACCGCCAGCAACCATAAATTGATCCCAATTATTTTGTTCATAATTATCTATCAACTCATTTAGTAGATCATCAGAATCCATATTTTTTTTCCTCTTTTCCATCAGATCATCCAATAATGTATTAAATCTTTTGAAAGTATTGTCTCTTAAAGAGAGATTAGCCACGATCGTTATTTTATTGGTTTTGATTTAAGATTGTTTTGCTATAATATAAATAAAAAGATATTTTAATCTATATAGAATAAATGACCAAGATGAAAATCTTGCTAGTAATCAAAACTAATGATGATAAATTTGAAATAAAATTATACAATCAAGATATGACTTTTTTAATAGATACAAACGAGAGTTTTGATGACCTATATACTTTGAATTTTTACTTACAAGCTTTACAAAAGAAATATAACTTTTATGAAACTCTCCTCATTATGCATAATAAACCTCTAAATAGAGTTGAACTCTTTAAATATAATGGCGAAATTTTCTTAGAATAATTACTCTTTATCTTTATGCATAAATATCATCTATATAAATAAACAATAAACAATAAATTAATTAATCATTTTCAATATTAATAATCAAACGATGGGAAAAATAGCAAAAAAAGGTCGGCTTTTTCTAGGGAAAAGGGTTGGTCCTCAATCTGCTCGAAGGGCAAGAAAACCACTGAGTGAAGACTGGATTACAGGAAGTGTTCCTAATAGATATTATGTCAATAAACGAAGAAATAGAAAAACTATAAGAGATAGAAAATCAAGAGTATAACAAAAAATTTTTAAATTGTTCTTCTCATTCACTTCGATTTGACCAGAGTAAATTAAATTAAAGGAAATAACCCTGATTATTATTAAACGATGGTTTATGAGTTTAATTAATTATTTTCCTTTTAAGCAAATAAGAGATTCTCAGTCGAGAGTGTGTAAAGAGATCGAAGACTGTGTTAAAAGTAATATAAAGTATATATTTTTAGAGGCACCAACTGGGTTTGGAAAAAGCCCTATTGCTATAACTCTAGCTCGTTATTTAGGAAGTTCTCATATTTGTACTTCAACCAAAGACCTTCAAAATCAATATTCAACAGACTTTCCATATATTAAAGAAGCAAAAGGAAAAAAAAATTTCAAATGTATTTTAAGGAAAATGGAGGGAGTAGATGAAACATGTGAATATGGACCATGTCAAAAAGATGAAAAATTTGATTGTGTATATAAAACTAGACTCTTAGATTACAAGATTAGCGGCTTAGGAACAAAATATGAAAACATCAATATAGGCGAATTTGAAAAAAATAAATATACTAAAAAATTTAATGAACAATTAAGACTTGACAATTTAGAATGGGAACCATGTAAATATTTTCATCAAAAATGGGTTTC
>DATFCH010000140.1:0-5000 GCA_035253345.1 Nitrososphaeraceae archaeon | reverse complement strand
TCATAGATGCCATTTTCTTTGTAATCTATTACCTTAATATTAGAATTAAAGATATTTTTAATATTTTCTTGACTATGAAAATGAGATATAATTTGTTTCATAAATTCATTTGCGATGATCGTTATCTTTTTATTTTGGTTAATTTTTAAAAAAAACTTCATTGCATCAATAAAGGTTGAATAATTTAATGCAAGTGTTGTAGAATCATTTTCTACAGATATTATATTTTGGGATGCCGGAAATATATCAGATATTTCGGCAGGAATAATTCCCAAGTATGGATTATATGAAAAAATTTCTGCATCAAACAAACTTTCTTTTATTTTGACAAAATTTTTGGAAGTATAAAATGGATGAATTTTTGCCTCGGGGTATAAAATTACCAGTTTAGTTTTGTTATTAATAATGTACTTTTTTACTAATTTTCTAAATCTTTTTGCTTCTGGTCTATATTGATCATAAGGTTCATTAAAATAAATGGCTTTATCTTTATAGAGTGGTGTACCATCTTCAAGATATTCAAAATTTTTAAACAATCTAACAGCGTCCATTAGTTTTGGATGATTATGAGCTTTGCTCATTATATACTCCCATAGTCTTCCATCCAGTATCGATTGTTTTACAGAATTTACTTCTTTTTTTAAGACATATAAGTTATGTAGAGATAATTGAATAATTCTATCAATTTCTGTAGCTTCTAGTAATTCAGAGGGAGTAAAAGAATTGCAAACTACACAAGAACAAGGGAAATACGTAATATTTTCTAATTTTGTAGTTCCATTTGAATGCATATACCTATTATCTTTAGCATATAAAATATATGATGCAGAATCAAATGTATCACAGCCTAATGCAACTGCTAATGGGATAGTTAATGGATGACCCGCACCAAAAAGATGAATTGGTTTGGATGGTATTGTTTTTTTTAAAGTATAAATTATTTCAGAAAGCTTCGTAAATTCATATGCTTCCATTAATTCAACAGGACTTCCTAAAGCCATTAATTTAAAATTCAAATTGTCATATATTTTTGCAGATTGTTCTACTAAATCCAAATGTTCTGCACCTTGAACAGGACCTGCCCATATAGATTTTATTTCTTCTTTATTGTCGTTATTTTTGTCAATTACTTCAATGGTTTCTTTAACATTACTAATTGTTTGGTTAACATATTCAATTGCTTTATTATATTCTAATCCGTAGCCAGTTGGTTTATCTAAAGGCACAGCTATGTCTGTTTTTATATCAATTTCGAATTTGGCAATTTCAGTCGGGCTCACGTCAATATTTCCATATTCTAATACCTGATAACCTCCCGAGTCAGTCATCACTATACCATCTTCAAAATTAATTATTCGATGTATTCCTTCCTTCCGAGCAAAATCTCCATAATGTTTTAAAGTGATATATGCATTTGTAATTATTGCTCTAAATCCTATTTTTTTTAGCAGATTTACATCTACTATTTGTTTTACAGGATGAACAACAGGAATAAATGCCGGTGTATCTATAATTCCATGAGCTGTAGTTAATTTTCCTATTCGTCCGCCTAGGTCACTATATTTGACCTCGAACGACAAAATTATTTCTTGGTCTCCCTTATAAATTCATCATAAATTGCTTTTATTCTATCAGCCGCAAGTCCTGTCCCTTCTTCTATTCCATTTTGTGTAACTTTAATTTTATCCATTACTATAATTGCTCCAACATCTTCTCTAACTTTTATTAGACCTGGAAAAACTCTCGAAAATCTTTCTGCAAGCGCTTTTAAATCAAATGGTTTTTCCATTAATCTAATTTCCTTAACAAATGAGCCGTTTACGATAATCTTTATAATTCCACTAGCATCTAAATCTGTTAATATTACATCTAATTTTTCATTTATTCCAATTAAAGTTCCGCCATATGTTTTTTTATCGGATGTTTCTATAGATACTTTTTTTCCTAGGAATTGAATTGATTCCTCTCCAAATTTTCTAAATGCTACAGACAAACTAATTCGATTGTGGTTATAATTGCAGCTATATATAACTTCAATATCTTTTTTATATTGTATACTGATAAATTGTCATTTTTATAATTATTTAGCTTACATTAAAAATCTTTTAGCATCACCGTTTTTATAAACTAAATCTAACCAATCTATTATTCCTATTTGTCTCTCAGATTTGTAATCATAAGTATAAATAATTTTCTTGACTGAATCTTCAGGGTCATTATAAGTCGTATCTATTTCAGAAATTTTCTTTGGCCCAAAAGTCCTTAAAGTATCATAAAAACAAATTCCTAAAATTTCAGAGACAATATTTTCATGTATCTTTTTTGTAGAATATTTCCTTTTCTTGTAAGTTTCTAGCAACGAATATGGAGATCTTCTTAGTATAACAATAAAATCTAATTCATTCTTTTTTATTACATATGGTAAAAGATGACCAACTATTATTAAATTCTCATTGTTATTAATTAATCCTTTTAATAATTCTCGGGTTTTTTTTAAATCAGCATCAAATGTTTCGAAATTGAAAGCCTTATTTGATATAATTATTTTATTTATATCTATTATTTTACTGCATTTTATTTTTTCAGATAGTAAATTGGTTATGGTATGTTTACCAACTCCAGGATTTCCCGTAATTCCTATTTTTGGCATTTGTATAAATAAAACAATAAAGCTAAATAATATGATATTAAATTAGACAACAAAAAATAAAAAGGTCTACAATAAAAATATAAAAAATGAATTGAATTTTTTTATTGTATTACAGTAGTTGTTGTTTTTTTTAGCCTTCTTCCCAGCCCTTGTCAAATACACCATTTTTGTGTAATGGAACTGGTTGACCTGGGGTATATTCCATTGGTCTCATCCAAAATATTGCATGTGTTGGACAAACTCCTACGCAGGCACCATCAGAAATGCATCTTTCTGGATAAAATACAAAGGCTTTACCTCTTTTCCAGCCTTCTACTGGCTTCACTCTGAGAACGTCTGGACCAAGAGCAGTACAAATTTCTACACAAAGTGCACATCCAATACATCTTTGTTCATCAACATCTGGAAGTATTGCAATTGTCATTCAATATATCACTAATGCTCCGATGTTGGTGAAACTATTTAAACCCTATGTCAATATCAAAACACTGTTATAATTCTTTTTTTTAATGCCAAACGCAAAAAAATAATTGAAGGTAAAATGTAAAATAATAAAGAATCTAAAAATATAATTATGTTTATTTGTTCATTCTCAGCACATCTACTTGGCCGCTATGAAGCCAATCTTTTAATTCTTCATGTGATGGTTTTGCATCATGTTTTCCTGCCAAATGCAAATGAAGAAGAACATAATTCACTTGGTTCAATAATGGTTTATTATTTTCGTCTCCTCTGCGTGCTTTTTCTTTTAAATCTGCTGGAACAGTATTCCACCAGTCACTAAAACTTCTAACCATAGTAACAATTAATAGCATAGATTAATAAGCCTTTTGGGTTTTTTAACAGCGTTATAATTATATTTCTTCTAAACTCTAAAATAGAAAAATGTTAACCATTCATCAATAACTAAAAATGTGATCATAATATATTTTCATTCTTGTTATAAATCTTCATGTTGTTTTCATTTGATGAGATTCTTGAAGCATATGAAATTTACAAACAATTTAAAATAAAGAATCCTCCACCTTACCACGATCGATTTATTTTCCCATTATTTTCTGGAACCTATTTTTGTTATAGAAAGATTGATGTTTTGCGAGTGATATCAATTGCTAAATCTCTCTCTGATAATCCTACTTGTATCGATGTGGGGTGCGGTAATGGGGATTTTTTAAAAAGAATTCGAAAATACTTACCAAAATCTATCGGTATAGAACAAAATCTATTACCATTCTATCTATTAAAAAAATTAAAACCTAATTTTATATACTCAATTCCAATTGAAATGTTCACATATGAGCATGTTTTTGATTTAGCTTTTGTTGGGTGGATGCAACCTGGTATCGATTTTCGTAAACATATCGCAAAACTGGCAAAATGTATAATAACTACCCTTGATTCAGGCGGTCAGTGTGGTATAAATGGAGGATGTGAGTACGAAGAGTTTGGTTTCCATAAAATCGCTTCCTGGAGAACTCCATCGTGGATTGATGTAAACAATGAACTTATGAACAAATACTATACGAATCTAAGTGATAAAGTGACTCTAAGGCAGCACTTATCAAGCTTAAGAACAGCTAATAATTTCTGGTATGTTTATTCAAAGGATAGTATTTCAAAAGAGGTTAAAGCTGCTTTAAAATTACAAATTCAAAAAGAAGAAAAAGCTGATTTAATTTCAAAGGAAAGATTTGACTTTGAAGATGTCCTAGATGAGTGTGGTTTTGGATACTATGAGAAATTATCTTCTTTATTTTCTATTCAAAAATATTTATGGAAAGTTCAGTTTCATTAGGGATATTATTGATAAATATATGCGATCCAACTACAGGAACCTATAACCCAGAAAAAATACTTCAGGGAAAAATAATTGAATCAGAAGATGGAGTTACAAGAGCCAGATATTTCCAACAGTGTTAGTAAGAATCAAAGATAATTATGGAAAAGAATATCTTTTATGATTCATGAATGGCAGGAGGCTTTCAACACTTGGAAACCCATTAAAAAAAATATTTCATCAAAGAACTGTATACAAAAACCAATTTCCTTAAGAAAAGATACTGTAGTAATGAAACTGGAAGATCGCAAGAAATTGTCAAATGACAAAGTAATGTTTCTCAAGAATATATGACAGAATTTAACAAAGCAGTGTATTATTTAATAGTTCAATTTGTTACTAAATTAACTCTTTAATCAAGTTTACAAACTTTCATTTTTACTTCCAATATCCCATTCTATAAGATCTGATTTTTCTAATTTTAAAAAATTGAATCCAAGAAATGAATTTTAAAATATTAAATTTGATACCAAATATTGTGATTTGACATAATATTTATTATGAAAATCTGGT
>DATFCH010000139.1:0-3723 GCA_035253345.1 Nitrososphaeraceae archaeon | reverse complement strand
TTCTTCCTCCTATTACACTTGCTATGGATAAACCAACATTAGTAAATATGCTTATCATAGCGAATGCGAATTGTTTATTATCTAGCAAGTTATTTACTTCAAGAGCAAATGATGACATTGTTGTTAAAGAACCACAAAAACCAATAGCAAAAAAGAAGGAATATCTGGGATCAAGATTCCATGTTACAGATAATATTGAAAATATTCCTAAAATAAAACTCCCAGTAATATTTACTATTAAGACGTTTAATGGGAACCCTCCTAATACTACAAGTGGAGTTTCTACTATTTTATACCTTAAAAAAGCACCAAAAATAGCACCTATACCTAAAAGAAGAAATTCAAAACCTAAGTCGATAATAAAAAGTTCATAATCTGATGAGATTGATGAATGTTACTCTTTAGACAAGCATTACAGAGAAAGAAAAAAAATAGTTGAGGCAGTAGAACAAAATTCAAAACAATTATCTATTCTGTAAAACAATAATGCTATTCTTGAATCTCTGTTTGTACTCTTGTGTTTATCCTGAAACTCAATAATATACTTAAACAAATAGTATTATTGTATATATCCTACTTCAAAATAATGGTAAAATTTGTTGAAATGGATAAAAATGTGACAATTAACGATCAAATTGAAGAAGAAGAAAAGAACAACAAGGGTGATTCAGTAATTATAATAAATAAATTTGATTTAGCACAAGATAAGATTGATCAATTTTTAAAAGATTGGACAGAAACTTCTATTTTATTTAAACAACAACCTGGATTCATAACTACAGAATTATACAAAGGAATTGGCAAGAGTTCTGTATTTGTTAGTTATCAGGTTTGGAAATCAATTGATGATTTTAAAAAAGGTTCTAGTAGTGTATTGAATTCTGAAGATGTGAATTCACGACTTGCTAAATATAATGATAGTTTAATTATTTCGTCACATCTATTCAGAAAGGCTGTGTTGTTCCTGAAATAAATAAATAAAGATTAGAAGAGTTGTTTATTCCTTTTCTTTTCCCCAACACTTCCAAGCAAATCTATTCATATTATCACGTGCAAATAATTTCAGATATTTTCTATTGAGATATATTTGTTCTATAAGATGATATACTAATTCTGGTTTCTTGCTGTGTTCATTTCTTGGCACATGAAATACTGAAGAATTTCTGTTTTACTTCTTTTCTCCTACTCCAATACATATAATATTGCATTCTCTAACATAGGAAAAGGTTTTTGTTAATTTTTGAATTTCAATAATGTAATTTTCTACATTTTGATCTATTCCAAAATTATAAAATGCTTCATTATCCACAATTAGTTCTATTGTTACTTTGATAGGCATTTCTTTCTGAAACAGATTTTGCTATAAAAATACTAAAGACATAATTAATAAAAGTTACATCTTTTTCCATATGAACAGTTGATTAATAATTAAAGAATCCAAGAAAATTATACGTAATTCATTACTTATCTTCTGTTATCGTCTCCAAATTCATTTGCATCTTAGCTAATCTTTCCTCTAGTTTGAGATATGTTTGATATTGTTTCTTTATATTGGTATCTTTGATGCTCCTGAGATTTATCTAGGTTTTCCTTAATTTAAATATTATTTTCTTTTATTATTTTATCTTTCTTAGTCGAAGACATAAGTAAAATTGATCGTTAAATGATAATAACGTTCATACTCTTGACTAAGTATATTTCACTTTATTATCTAGAAGATAAGTCAAATTAAGGTTTGCTAACAATGTATGTTTGGAGTCTCAATATCAGAGTCAAGTATCTTTTTGTTGGTAAACTAAAATTATATTTATAATTTTTAACTGTAAAACCTTAATTGTTGAAATAATATTGGGTATGCATCGAATGACTTTCATTTATTATTTATTGCTGTCTCAACATATTATATCCTGTTACTTCCCTCTGCCTTCTCTTTTGTCATATCACCAATTTTCAAACAATATTATAAAAAGTTCAAAGCCCGATGTAAGTTATTTAGTATTTTCTAAAGTTAAATTACTAAATGGACGTGTAGTTACATTATGTAACTAAAAAAAATTAAGATGAGATATTTCTGATTCAATTACTATGGCATTAGTTATCGCCATCATCTCCACCATCGCCATCATCTCCACCATCGCCATCATCTCCACCATCGCCATCATCTCCTCCTTGTAGTGTCAGTTGAGGATTTTGTAATTTCGCTTTGAAGAGATCTGTTTCTGCTTTTATGACACCAGTTTGAACTTTGGTAAGTTCATCTAATGCTTTATTTAAGTCTGATTTTGATAGGGAATCTTTAACCTGTTGGAAACTTTTTTCAAATGAAGGTTTTTCTTTCAATAATAACAATTGATTCTCTACATCTGTAATTGTTGTTAATGCATCTCCAATATTTCCATTTGATAAGGCTTCTTTGGCACTCATTATATTATCTTTTAATTCTGGAAGATCCATTGTCATTAATGCTTGTGCATCTTTACTCATCGTTTGGTTTTGTCCAGAAGCAGCAGCAGTCTGATTTTGTCCAGAAGCAGCAGCAGTCTGATTTTGTCCAGAAGCAGCAGCAGTCTGATTTTGTGCTGTTGAACTAGTAGCATTTGCTGTGGTTTGTCCTGTTGTATTCATCATTTGGGCTTGTATATTATTTAGCGTTGAAATACTAAATACCAGTGCTATTGCCAGAATTGAATAGACATATATATTAGAAATTTTCATTTCAACAAATCTAATACAATATTATTTATAACAATTGTTAAATAATTAATCAAAACTTGATATGAAATTAACTTTTAATACTATTTTCGAGAGTAGATATAAACAGAATTATTTTAAAAGGTTATAGAGTATTAAATAATATCTTTTAAAAATTTGATCCTATAATTAACTAAACATTACATTAGTTATGATTATATACTAAATTAATAGAAGGATATCATTTCAACAACATTCTATTTTTAGTACTTTTATTATAGGAATAATTTCTTCCATTATTAGTTGTGGACAAAATATATCAAATTATTAAATAGAATAAGTATCATATCATAACTCTGAATAGATAATATATTCCCATGATCTTCTAAATTGTCGCAGTTCTCTTTAGAAGATCCTGGTTTTTACTTATATATCAGTAAGTTAATCAATTTATTCGGGGAAAGATCGTCTCATTGGCGGTATTCTAATTAAAGTATTAAAGAATTAATGTTCAGTATAACATATTTTGGATTTTTCATTATAAACATAACATTTTTCCCCAAAATCTGGATGGATACCTGCTAAGGTTGATAAATGTTCTTAGAAATCATAAAACATATCTTGAAGTAGGTGTTACAGGTTTAATTATAAGAAATATTCTGGATTATTTTTGAAAATTTAAGATAATTTTTGTTATTCAATAGATATTAAAAACTACCGGAGAAATATGAAACAGTCAATCGATTATGGATAACGACTTTTCTCCGGAAGGCCTGGCTAATAGTGCTTTACAATAATGACAAGTAATTGTTTATAATAATTGGAGATAAATTAATGGTCATTGTTGTATTATAAACTAAAAGAAGTGAAACTATAATGTCATCGTGACTTTTTATCTAATATAATTTTATACTATGTTGTTTATTTGACTTTATCATGTCAGATTTAAAAGATGACGTAGAAAATACAGGCGAAAAAATGAAAAGAGGAGCCCAAAAAGCAGGAAACAGAATAGAAGAAGGCGCTGAAGAA
>DATFCH010000138.1:0-13850 GCA_035253345.1 Nitrososphaeraceae archaeon | reverse complement strand
ATTATTCTATCTATATACAAAAGAATCTACAATAAAAAAATCATATCATATGTTATAGGTAGCGCTGCATGTGCTGCATCTGCTGCAATTATCTGATTTTTTTCTAGCTGTGAATTTAATGTTTAATTATAACAAATTATCTTGATAGCAAAAGGAAGATTTAATTATTAATTATTGATGAAAAATTATTATGAATCCTACCAAAAAGAGGATTCGAACCGAGGATTCAAATCCCACTCCCGGCGCTTCAGATGCGGGTTCTAAAGAAAACAATATTTACGCCAAAAGCAAAGTCATTCCCTGAGAAAATATTTTATAAAAAGGAAATAACTCTTCAAGATCCACAGATATCAAAGATTGTAATATCAGATAGAAGATATGTAGAACTAGAAAGAAAAATAGATTCTATAACCAATGGATCATCTAGACAATATTTAATAAAATATTGAAAGAGTTATACAGAAAGAATTTAGATTTAATGATTTGATATAATTTCTTGTCATAGTCTGAACAAAACAATATAAGTGAATCCAATTGCAATATTCCATGTCCAGACTATGACTTTATTATGACATATTGATTTCGAATTAATTTGTAAACAATATCAATATATTTATCGATATTTGTAATTCTCATTCTATATCTTGAGAAGATAATTCTAAAGTATATTATAAAATAAAAAAGTCATAGTCTGAACTTAAATCAACGGGGTGTCTTTGAATTTTAGATCCAGACTATGACTGACTTGAAGGCGCTGATAGATCTTATCTAATTTGCCGTCATCATGAAGTTTTTGTTTGAACTCGAAATAAGATAACAATATTTTAGCATCTTGGATTTATGAATTTTATTCAGGTTCTCATTTTCTACCATAAAAATAACAATAGAACCTGAAGAACAATCTTCTACCTAGTATTTAAACTAATAATATTCTTGAATATCCTTTTTCTCTTCTCTTCTCCTTCTCTCAGATTACAAATAATATTGCATTCTCTAATATACGAAAAAGTTTTTGTTAAATTTTTGAAAATCTACAATATATTTTTCTATAGTTTGAGTAGTTTCATATTCATAAAAATGCTTTATCATTAATAATTAGTTCAAATGTTAGCTTATTAGGCATTTATTCCTGAAACGGATTTTACTATAAAAATATAGAATGAACTATTTTAAGAGTATTTTTCTTATTTATGGTGACTTCAATACTAGAAATTAATATAAAAAGACTATTTTAAAAATTAGACATTCAATTGAATCTAGTGTTTATTTGTAAATTGACCAAATCTTGTTAATTTTTAGGGATTCTATTTTATTTTAATTAAAGAACATTTAACTCTATTGTAAATGTCTATTTGTGTATTTTGCTAATTTAAAATAATAATGGTAAAAATTTTCTTTGAATTAATTTTAGTTTATTAATTTTATTCTAAACAACAATACACTATTACAATAAGTTTATCTATGGTATTAAAATAACTAATACCACATTTAATTATCTATTGTCTTCAGGGGAGGAGATCACCTTGTAACTACCTTTATTTCTTATAGTTAGTTAACAATAATTAAACAATTCCAAGTTTCATTATAATTATTAAATAAAATATCATACAGAGACAATCAGTGTCAAATAATAATAGTAATAGTAATAGTAATAGTGACAAAACAGAATATGAAAGTAATACAGGAACACAAAAAGAGAGAAAAAATGATCCATTAACCGAATATAATGAAAAGGAACCAATGACACCTGCAAAAATAAAAGAACATGAACCAACTGCAGTAAAAAGAGATCCCAATGATCAAACAATAGTAAGTGGAGGAGGACAAACAGGAACAGATTCACCAGAAGCATTAGAAGAATATAGAAGAAAGGGAATGACTAAAGTAGGTGACGATAATACGACGACAACAACAATAGAAAGTTCAGCAGGACAGCAACAATATCAAACAAGAGATCAACAGTACCAAGAAAGTTCTGTAAAAAATGAAGTATCTAAAACAGTAGAAAGTGAAGTATCCGAAGCAGCAGATACAGTGCAGGAAGGTGCTGAAAGTACATTTGATAAAATTAAAGCAGGAGCAAAGGCATTAGGTAAAAAGGTTACAGACCCAGATACTAGTATAGAAGAAGAATATAATAAAGAAAAATCATGATAAAGTAAATAGCATAACAAATAGATTACATAAAAATATTTTTTTACCTTTCATTAATTCAGTGTAAAATAACAGTTTAATTACTAACCAACGATTATTTTCTTTATTAATTCACTAACCTTTATAATACTTATTAAAAGTTGAATTTTAGACAATATTATTGATGGTTACAAAAAATTAAAAAACCCTATCCAATTATTATTATTATTATTTATTATTAAAAGGATCCTATAATTATTAAATACATCTATTGAAGTTTTTAAATCTACACATAATCTGACAATGTCATTTGTCTAAATTGTTTATTCTTATTGTCATTATTTCTGTTATCGTTATTATTATTGTTATCTACTAATAGCAAATTTGTTACTTTTAATCCTACTTTTCTCACAAATAATATTTTCTCAGTATTTTGTTTTTTTGAATTGGTAGTTGATGCTGATTCTGATGATATATTTTTTTCTAGATTAATTTTATTCAAAAGTTCCTCAATTATGGATTCAATATTATTTCTTTTATATTGATAATTGGTATATGATTTTTCTCTAGTTTCGATACTAAAATCGGTTCTTACTAGTATTATTCCTACTGTTCTAAATTGATAATTGTTATGCTTTATTCTTTCAAATAATTCATCAACTAATGCATACAGAGAATGCTTTATAATTTGTCTATCTAATGTAAAATTTTCTAGAGTAGTTTCATTGCTTAACGATACATGGTTTCCTCTTGGAAGAACTAAGTCTTTATCTTCTCCATTTGCAACTTGCCACATCCATGTTCCTATCTTTTTTCCAAATTTTTCTATGAGTATTTGGACATCTGTATTTGCTAATTCGCCTATGGTATTAATATTCATCTCTTTTTTTAAAATCTTTTGTGTTTTTGTTCCTATTCCTGATATTCTTTCGACTTCTAATCGATTCAAAAAATCCTTTAATTCATCCACTGATACAATGGTTAGACCATCAGGTTTCTGATAATCTGATGCAATTTTTGCAACGGATTTTGTAGGTGCTATTCCTATTGATGTTAATAATCCTCCACATTTTTCTCTTATCGATTTTTTTATTTCTTGTGCATATTCTTCTACTACCGTTAAATTATTAGAGGTAGAAGAAAAGGAGGAAATTTTATCTGTACAGTCCAAATATGCTTCATCAATACTTGCTTGTTCTAAGGTATTGGAATATCCTTCTAGTATTTTCATGACTACATCAGATAATTATTATAGAATTTTTTGTCTACTGTATTTAATATTAAATTTGGACATAATTCTAAGGCTTTGTATAACGACATTGCTGATTGTACCCCAAGTTTTTTGGCTTCATAAGAACATGTAGCTACTGCCCCTTTTGTAATGGTATTATTGTTCTGATTTGTCATTATCACTGCATGAGGTTTTCCTTTTAATGATGGATTTCTAATTTCTTCACATGATGAATAAAATGAATTTATATCTACATGAAAAATTGCTTTACCTGCCCATTGTTTTTTATTGTATATAATTTTGTTCTTCTTTTTATCATTGCTAATTACATTATTTAGTTTTTTATAATCTACAATATGAAATTTCTTTATTTTATTTTGTAAATTCATCATTTCTGCAAATAGGTTTGCAGTCATTAGACCAAACCCAGCATAATGATTGTTTGCTGATACTATAGCAGTTTGAACATTTTTTTCATTTTTTTGGATATCTTTTATTATTCTAGCCCATAACTGCATTTCCTTTATTCTATCTTTTTTTATTTTTCCAAAATCTCTTTCATCAATGCTCCTATCACCTATTAACCTAAGGTAAAGAAAATCTGTAGTTAAGATAGGAGGCGTAACTAAAGTATCTTGCTGACTCCATACAAGACAATAATTCCTTTCTTTCAAGTAGTTATAAAAAAGTTCATTAAACCAACTATGATGTCTGACTTCTATGGCGTATCTAAAAGAAGGATCTAAAGTATATTGTAAATCCTTTATCAAGTCTAAACCTTCAGCGATCTGAAGAGATGGAGGTAACTGTATAAGAAAAACAAGTATCTTGTTATATAGCGGTTCCATTGCATCATAAAAATTTTCTATCTCTTTCTGTACATTGTTTAAACGCTTATCATGCGTAATGATTTTAGGAAATTTTACAGCAAATCTGAAGTTGTCTGAAGTTCTTTTAGACCAGTTGTTAACCATAAATAAAGAAGGTATATTATAGAAAGTCGAATCAATTTCAACAAAATCAAATATTTGAGAATAGTATGATAGCCAATATCTATTATCTAGATCTGTAGGATAAAAATGTCCTTTCCATTCATCATAACTCCAACCAGAACATCCTAGATAATATTCCAATAGTATTTTTAAACCTGAATAAAGCAAAAAACTATTTTTAAAAATGTATTAGTATTTTATTCTATAATTATCAATGATTTCTTTCCATGTTTTTTCTTCCAATACTGCAGCAATTCTAAATGAAGGAATTGTTCTATCTACCCATTGTTAGTCATGTAAAAAGAATTGAATATAACTCGTAGAATACAAGAAAGAGAAGAGAGGAGAGATGTAGAAAATAATTAGTATTTCATTTTAATCGATAAATTTATTATCAGTATTCATTTTATTCTTTCATCATTTCCTGTTTACTTTCTGCAGAATCCATTTCTTCTACCATATATTTTTTTAATTTATTCATCATATTTTGAATCATGTTAGTATAATGACGGTCTTCCAAGTCTTTTTCTGATGGTTGTTGTCTTATTTCTTCCGTTATTCTTATTTTGTAATATTTTAAAATACTAATAATAAAATCAAGTTCATAATTATTTAATGGAACTAGAGTCATTTCGATTTTTTTTACTTAATTTCCTCCGATTGCGTAGTAATTCATTTCTAATATGCGTTGATTATCTTCATAAATGGCTAGAGATTTTGTAGACATTTTTATATATAATAAAGGTAAAGGAAATTATTAAATTAAGAAGTCATTTTGTTTACCTATTCTTAAATAATTTTAGACTTAAAAATATGCATTTTCTGAAATATTTCAATATATCTAATACCACGATTATAGTTACAAGGTTTTGGATTAATTATATGTTATTTGTTTGAATGTTCATTTTTTGTTCTCTAAAGAACCTAGACTTTTACCACAGAAAGGAGAAAACCGAATCTGCATTACTGTTTCTTCATTATAGTATTAAAAATATAATATCCTCTTTCTGGAAATCTCAATGAAGAATACATATCTCGATAGATTTCATTAAACCAGTCTATCAAGCGTATATTCACTTTTTTAATCATATCTCTACAACATTCAGTTTCTTTCTATTATTATTCCATTCGTATGAAATAGTATTGTAATCTCTTAAAGTATTAGAACTCATTTCTTATGTTTCTTTTCTTCTCTTATCTTTTGATAGAGTTGCATATAATGATCAATACATGTATATCTTATTCTAATTTGTTTATCAATTTCAATTTTATTATTATCTAATATTCCAGAAATTGCTTCTTTACCACAAATTTCACAAATATTTTTAGGAATTTCAAAGCTCATTTCTTACATTTTTACTCCTCTACGTTTTATTATAATCCATGTGTTTTCCATATAGGCACATTCTCATATCTTGGCGTATAATACTGAATCTGTTTATATTTTCTCTTACAATTATATGAATCTCTTCACCATCATATCTTTTATATGCTATAACTACATAGATATTCTTCTTAGTTCTGATATTTTTTCACAGTTGGTTTGAAATCAATATTGTCATGTTTAGTGGAGCTCTTCTAATCTTGACCTTGCAGATTATTTGCTTAAAAACATCTGCTTCAATTGACAATTTGGCATATTTATTTCTTAATTTGGTTCTTTATTTAATATTCTGATGCTTGCGTTGTTTTGAAACCAGTCGCATCAATTCCAATAAATATGTGTATCTTGTACCTGTAAAGAGGATAAATCAAGGAAGGAATTATCTTTCCAAGCATCATATTGTTAATTTTATCTGTAAATTTTTGCATTATTGTATAATGAGGTATTTTCAATAGTTGTAAAACAATCTCAAATAACATGCCTCAACAAGCCAGTCAGTAAACATTCGGTAAATCACGCTCATACTGTCCCTCACGACAATACAACTAGAGAAAATTTAAATAATGAATTCATGTGTTTGTTTATATAACTGTTAACTAGTCCCTCAATTGTTTGGGCTTGCAATGATTTTATTCTAATTTATCTTTCATTCTCTTTCGTCTTTTTTTTGTATGATTTTTATTTATTGATGCATATATTTTGTTAATTGCTTGAAAATTTCTTTGTTATTAGCTTTCATGCTTGTTATTTCCTTTTTAAGAGTGACTTTAAATTGTAATATCTTTCTTTTATCTGATCCATAGATAGCGCCTTTTCTATTTCTTTTGTATAGGGCTGTCCACGTTCAAATGATTTTGCAATTTTATTTGGAAATTCCGTATTTATTTTTGGCGGTAACGGTAGTTCAAAGGGATCTATATATGCTTCTATAATGGTTGGTACTTTGTCATCTTTTTCTTCTTTCATTGCTGTTTTAATTATGGGATTTACTTCTTCGGCCTTTTTTATTGTGAATCCCTTTCCCCCACACGCCTCAGCAAATTTCGCATAATCTATAGGTGTAAATTCTACTGCATATTCTGGATTGCCTAAAAATGCCATTTGTTCCCATCTAATCATACCTAATAGATTATTCTTTAAAACTATGACTTTAATTGGTAATTTGTATTGTACTGCAGTAGCAAATTCTCCCATAAGCATAGTTAGCCCTCCATCTCCTACAAAAGCAACTGATTGTCTATTCGGATATGCAATCTTTGCGGCTATTGCATAAGGTAATCCGCATGCCATTGTTGCTAATGTGCCAGAAACTGAAAATTTCATTCCAGGTTTCATCTTCAAAAAACGTGCTGCCCATACTGTATTATTTCCGCTATCTACAGATACAATTGCATTATCTTCTAATTCTTTTGAAACTGCATTAGCAATAACCTGTGGTTTAATTGGATTGTCGGATCGGTTGCTTTGCTCATTTAATATTTCATTCCATTTTTTCATAGATTTTTGCATTGATTGCAAAAATTCTACTCTTGTATGAAAAATATCTTCCTTTTTATAATTTTCTTTACTCCTATCAGAATTATTTTCGCTATTTATATTGTTCAATAAAGGAAGTAGTTCTGATAACACTATTTTTGAATCTCCAACTAGGCCTATTTCAATAGGATATCTTAATCCTATCTTTTCTGGTTTAGCGTCAATTTGAATTCCTGTTGCTTGTCCTGGTTTTGGAAGATATTCCATATATGGAAATGATGTTCCAATCATTAACAAAGTATCAGCTTCTTTCATTGCATCACTTGATGGATCTGTTCCAAGCATCCCTATTCCCCCTAAGCTCAATGGATGATCATCAGGAGCAACAGCTTTACCAAGTAATGATTTGATTATTGGGGCATTAAGTTTTTCTGCAACTGATATAACTTCTTGTGAAGCATGTAATGCTCCTTGTCCTACTAACATAACAATTTTGTTTCCTTTATTGAGTGCATTTGCTGCTTTTTCTATTAATCGTTTGTCAGGTAATGCAAATGAATCAAAAATATCTGAAGTATGTCCTGGTATCTTGTGTCTTGAATAGTTTCCCTTTAGTTTTTTTTCCTGTACATCTATGGGTATATTAATATGACTAACACCCTTTCTTGAAAGAGCAGTCCTGCAAGCAAGATCTACCGCCATCTCTGCTTGTTCAGGAACATTTATCATTGTATTATAAGAAGCAACATCAGAGAAAAGTTGTAAAAGTTTTATATCTTGTAAAAAATCTGAATTCATTATATCAGAAAAAGTATTACCAGTAATAGCAACAACTGGAACATTGTCTGCTTTTGCATCATATAATCCATTTAAAAGATGAATTGCTCCAGGCCCTGAAGTAGAAACACACACTCCTATCTTTCCTGTATACTTTGCATATGCACAGGCCATTAAAGAAGCGGATTCTTCATGCCTAACAAGGACAAATTTAATTTTATTTTGTCTTATTCTTAAGGCTTCTATAAATCCATTAATTCCATCTCCTGGAAGCCCAAAAACTACATCTATATTCCAATCAATTAATGTTTCTGCTATGATATCGCTTGTTTTAAGGTTTTTGTATTCATCATCCTCCATAACTAATAATAAATGTTAAAACTTAAATATACGAGAGAAAGATTGTGTGTTTTTAGTTAGCAACTCACCACAGTAAAATAAACAATTAAAAAAATTATATGACGTGAATTTGGTTATAATAGATGATTTATATAATTACTGAAATTTTTTCAATTTACTTAGTAATTGATGTTTAACTTAACAGAGCTACACAAAAAAATGAAATCAAAATATTAAATCGATAAACCCCGAACTACTGCTTAGAGGTTCGAGTCCCATTCCCGGCGCTTCGGATATGGGGTTCTATCAATATCCAATGGATTCAATCAGATTATTATTCTCAGGTCAAAATTATATTTGTCTACCGTTTGGATAGTATAAACAATTCTATATTCATTATAAGTATTTGAGATAAATTAACGTGTGATTAAAAGGAAAAAACTTCAGGATGATATTGAAGGAAATGAAGATCATGAAGACATTCTCCTAAAGACTGTGTTTCTATTTGATAACAAAACAACAACTATATTGTTAACAGCGATTTAGACTGATAAGTTTTACTTGATTATTTCCTTCCGGAGAATAATTCAAAACAGGAAAGGTATCCTCCGGAAGTCTAATTTTTCTTTCGACTAGACATTTACAAAAGTTTCATATTCTTTATAAAAATTTAAGATAAATATTTTGCTTATTTAACAAATCTTCGGGAGAAAATAAGAGATAACTATTGATAATTATAGATTATGCAGATTAGTTTCTCCAGAAGTATGTGCTCGGACTTTCATACAAGAAAAAAAGTATTAATTGTTTATCATAATTTGAGATAATTTTTGTTACTTAAACAATAACCCAAAGGTTATGGATCAGTAGTAGAGGAGGAGGAGGACTATTACCTGAATCTTATATTCGCTTCTTATTATATTGTATTTGTTAAATTATTATATAATATTTGGGTATTGATATTTTAGTAGAAATCATAGACCTTTATTGATTTATTTATTACAATAGAAGGCTATGGTATCTTTGTATATTCATTCGATTGGCAACGTTATGAACTATATTTATTCAACATTTTTTATATAAAATTTGAGGAACAATGTTAATAATTAGAATTTATAGATTGTTAGTTTCATTAACAATCGATCTTTGACTAAAAGTGATAATTAAAATGACAAAAATTATCATAGCCTGACCATAAAGATGGTAGAGAAGGTGAATATCAGGTTCAGGCTATGTATTTTGACAGTTAGATAGGTATGTTATATTATAGATCTTCTAAATATTAATCAACATTGAAACGAATTCCTATAGAACTAAATATTACTAATTAGTTACAAAATTATAAATTATTTTAATTTGACGAGATTAATCAATCCGGAGAATGAATGGTGTATTAATCCATGTGAATCGTCTCCGAGATTTAGTGCGTTCCTTACTCAGTATCACACTGGAGTATGTTGAAGTTTTTGAAGATGTTTTTTAAAACATTCTTTTGTAAAATTAGTTAAACAGATTTAAAAAATTACTCATTATATTTAGATTCACAAACCCAGAAATTCAATGATCGTTCAAAATCTTGTAAATTTCATTTTTGTGTTTCAGACATTAGTCGTATAAACTTTATATGGCAAATTGTTTTCGAGATCATTATATTTCCATTCATCAATTTCTTTTGTATGCATTTTCTTAAATTCTGATTTTAATGAATGATGTAATAATTTATATACATTATTTCCAATAGACATTTCGTTTGGTCCAGTTAGAGAAGTTATCTTTGCTGCTATGTTCATAGGATATCCAATCAGATCAATAGGCGCGCTTTTATCAAATTCATATTTTATAGCCAAATTCTCTCCTTCATCTATTCCTATTTTAACAGCCAATTTTGGATAATTATCTTTATTTTTATCTTTTTCTAAAATTGAATTTATGCTATTTTCTATCAGATTAATCATTGATTTAGCACATTGAACTGCAGTAACACAATACAAATACTTGTTAAAACTAGTTGGGAAAAAAGCAATAATCTCATCTCCTACATATTTTAATACATACCCTTTATAGTTCCTGACTACAGAAGATAATTCATGCAAAAATACTTTAATTATCTTTGCCATTCTTTCTACTGGTAAATACATACTCATTTTTGTCGAGCCTACTAAATCAGCATACATTACAACAAGAGAAAGTTTCGAATCAAGATGATTGAGAAGAAAGTCTTGTCCTCTCTTTATTGATATGTTGTATTGATAATTTTCATCTAATACATTCAATGATGTATTTTTTCTTTGTAAACTTAATGTTTGTAGATCGTAAATGGCTTTGTTTTTTAAATATCTGATATTTCCAGTTGATTGTGAGATATTATATTTCATTTTGTTATTATTTTCCTTACAAAATAAAGAATGGGTTATTTGTTAATTTTCAATTATCTTAGTTCTATTGCTACTTTTTTGTTTAATTCCTTTCTTTTTATTCGATTTCTAACTATTAAGGCCGAAACCATCGCAGCTCCACCTAGTGCTATACTTGCAATAGCAAATATTTGACCACCGTCACTTAGACCTAATCCAGTTACTCCATATGTTCCACCGACCAATCCATACGTTATGTTTTTTATGAAATTCATAAGATATCATATTTGTTTTTAATATATAAACTAGTGTCTAATTAGATTTTATAGTGCTAACTTAACATAGATAAAGTATTTCAAACTATTATCCTTTATTATTGGCAGTATTCGGTTGAAAGTATTCGGCATTCATAGGACCTGTTTTAAAAAACATAGTTATATAATCAAAATAATTTTAATATTTATTTTACTTTCATTTTTCCAAGTAAGAATCTAAGTGCATCTTCTAACTCTGGATTAAAAAATTTGTATCCGCTTGATACTAATTTTTTAGGAATAACATAAGTATTTGTAGATAATAATTCATCAGACATTTGTCCAAAAATTAGTTTGGTTATTTTTGGATTTATTGAAATTGATAATTTAGGATTAAGTATTTTTTTTATTGTATTTGAAAATTCTACATTTGTAACTGGTTTTGGGGATACAATATTAATAGCACCTCGAATTGAAGGATTTGTTAGTGAATATAAAATACTTTTTATGACATCTTCTATTGAAATCCAGCTAATAAATTGATCTTGATTTTTACTATTACCAATTGTTGTCCCTAAACCGAATTTAGACGAACCAAGTAGTTTTTGCAAAAAACCTCCTTTTGGGGTTAATACTATACCAAAACGTGTGTTAACTACTCTTATTCCTATTTCGGCTGCCCCCTTTGTCGCATTTTCCCATTTTTCACATACTTCAGGTAAAAATCCTTTTCCTGGACCGCTTTCCTCTATCAAAGTTTCACTTGGTCTATTTCCATAATATCCAATTGCTGAGGCACATATTAATAACGACGGAGGTTTAGATAATTTTGTTAATGATTCTGATAAAAGTTTAGTACTTTCAACACGGCTATCTAATATTTTATTTTTCTTTGTATCTGTCCACCTACCGAATATATTTTCGCCGGCAAGATGAATAATTATATCAAATCCCTCAAATTCGTGATGATTTAGTTTTTTATGCTTAGGATCCCAAAAAATAATTTTGTCACTATTGTCTTCATTTTTATGTGTTGATGGAACAATAGAGCAGATATTATTATTATTTTTATTATTATTATTTGTATCTCTTCTTACAAGACGAGTAACATTATGCTTTCCTATGTTAGTTAATAATGGTATAAGTGCTGAACCTATCAAACCATGAGATCCTGTAATAAGAATTTTTTTTCCTTTATCTTTTTCTAATATACTTTTTTCGAAATTTATATCATTAATTAAAATACGAGAACGATAAAGAAATAATTGATTCAAATAATCTTGAATTCTCTTTTGTATAAGTTTAGATCCTATTTTACCAAATTTAGGATTATAATCTATTCTATCTTCTATAAAGCATTCATTCAATCCTTGGGATACAAAAGAATGAGTGTGAGTCCATTTTTTGAATGGACCTTTTATCATTTTGTCTTGAAATTGTTTATTATGAATGTATCCAAAATGTTTAGCAACCCATTCGAAACTTATTGGACCGAAATTCAATCGGAAAATTGAAATAGCATCATTATTAATTCCTCCCTCCTGACTAATTAAATTTAAACCACTCCATGGCGGGATAAGTCTTTCTAGAGCACCATTTCGCGTATGATAATCAAAAAGATTATTTACATTACAAGGTATTAATGATCGCTTTACAAAAATACTTGAAGAATTATTGGCAACTATTTTTATTCACTATAAATAAATGATAAAAATAATTTATTTAAATCATTTTCTCGGATTAATGAATTATGCACTATTTATTCAGATTTTTATAACTCTGTAGTGCTATTTAAATTGATTATTATTGATGATATTAATCGAAAGGATTTTGATATTCCAATTGTATACTTCTACAAAGAATTCATTATTATTATAAAATAATTATGCATTAGCATAAATATATTCATGAATTTATGGATCTGTAGAAAACATCTAACAATAACTAAATTTAACATTCTATGAGCATTGTATGCTATACACCTGAATGTCAATTCTCTATTTTTCATCCTTATCAACCTGGATGTGAGACGTTATCCAAATAATCTTTTTATGGCTGATACGATAATTTCATCTTTGTTAAGTTGATTGTATAAGAGCTTATTGTATCCAGGTTTCATCTTCTTTCATATTTGCCACGAGTTTTTCCATATAGGCACATTCTCATATCTTGAGGGTATAATACTGAATCCGTTTAGATTCTCTCTTTCAAGTATATGATTCTCTTCACTATAGCATCATTATCGGATACAACTATAGACAGTCTTCCTAGTGCTGAGATTTTTTTCACAAATGGTTTAAAATCTAGATTGTCATGTTTAGTAGGAGCGCTCTCTTAATTTTGACCTTACAGATTATTTGTTTTAGAACATTTACTGTTCCAATTGACATAGGCATATTTCTTTATCAAATTGACTCTATTAGTATAATATTCTGATGCTTGTGTTATTTTGAATCCAGCTCGATCAATTCAGTAAATATGTGTCTTGTACCTGTAAAGAGTATAAATGAAGAAATTATCTTTCCAAGCATACCATATTGATTCTATCTGTAAATTTCTGTAATATTGTATAATGCGGTATTTTGTATAGTTGTAAAAACAAACTCAAGTAATATGCTTTAATAAGCCAGTATACAAATGTTCTGTAACTTTTACCTCCATATTGCCTTATTGTTAAAATAACTATGTGTTGCCTTACAGTATAGATATGATTACTCTTTTTCTATGAAGATATAATGGAATTCTACAATATTTGAGGATATGTAATAGTTGATCTGCTAACCTAACCTAATTTGATTGCTGTTTGTTCACTAATGAATTATAAAATATGGTCAACTATGATGGTTTCTTCAGAGCCTTAGTAAATAAATTCTTTTATATTATTATAATTTTTAAACACAATTTAAAATT
>DATFCH010000137.1:0-2053 GCA_035253345.1 Nitrososphaeraceae archaeon | reverse complement strand
TAAAATAGAAATAAATATCTTTTTTCGTCCTAATTGTACAATATTATGCAAATATGTCACTAAATCAAGGTATGCTAAAAAGTAACGGCAACCTTAAGATAAGGAATGTTTTAAAGGATATTTATGATAAGAAATACCATTAATAAAAAATGCTGTAGTATGATAGTTTTATTTAATTTTCGCTGTTAGATATATCATTTGAAACTAATTGTTATAAATTGCCAATGTTTGAAAAAAGAACACCAACTTTATTCTTGAAATATTAATAAAGGATATTGCTACTATATAATGTGGTATATATTAATAATAGAATAATTTCATTATCTACTATTGCTGCTGTTTTACTTGTAATAATTATAATAGTAGTTCCTAGTAATAGTGTCAGCATTAATATGCAATTTTTTACTTTTACTCATTTAGCATATGGTCAATCTAGTGAGAACACAATTATAACAGCAAATGCATCAAATGAATCCTCTACTCAACTTCCTGTTATATTAATACATGGGTATTTGGAAGATGCCTCTGTTTGGAATAAATGGGTAGATTTACTCAAAAAAGATGGGCTCTCTGCTTATCCTATAACTTTTAAACAATCGGATGATAAATGTGGTTCATCTGCAGAACATGCAAAAGAATTATCAAAAATAATTGGACAAATCAAAGAGGAAAGTGGACAAAATAAGGTAAATATTGTTGGTCACAGCAAGGGAGGGTTGGATGCAAGAGTATATTTGGCTAATAATACAAAGGATGTTACAAATCTAATAATGATTGGAACACCTAATGCAGGCTCTCCTCTAGCACAGAAAAGTGAAGTTTGTACTCCAGCCGTATATGATTTAAGACCTGGTGCAGCAGCTACCGAAGTAAAAATGAATCCAAATACAAAATACTATACTATTGCAGGAGATTGGAATCCCAAATTAGGAAACTGTCAGTTAACATCAGCCCTACCTTTCGAACAAACAGGATTCTCTAGCTTACCTAAGCCTAATGATGGAATTGTACCTTTATCAAGTGTAGAATCACAAGATTATTTTATTAATCTTGGACACAGCAAAAGTTGTCATTCTAATCTAATGAGTGAATATGAATACGGATTAGCAAAAGATGTAATATTGGGAAAGAAATAAACCATAACTCTAGATTTTACATTATTATTTTATTAATATTGTATTAGAGTTTCGAAAAATAAAGACAATATCAACACAAATTTATGCTATTATTAATTTAGATTAATTGATAACAATATATTTATTTTTTCTTGTTTATAGTTAAATTTACTGTAGATTTTTCAAAAATGAAATTCCGAAAAATATAACCATAATTAACATGATTATTTGAGAAACGCAGTATTAATTATGGGAATTATCATTAGATAAAGGTCATCAGTAGAATTTAATTAATAAAAATAATCGACAACTACTAGTGTCATAAATCCTAAAGTCATAAACAATATTTTGGTGTTTTTAGTTTTAAGATATGTTATTTAGTTTTAAGATGTGTTAGTATAGATACAACAACAAGAAATTGTGTTACTATCAGAGAAACTATATGTAAAAGAATATGATATATCATATGAGGATGAAAAACATGAGGAAGAATAATGGCACTATAGACAGCGAAATAATGATACTTGCTATTAAAGCCAATAATCTTGGTTTATTGTAAAAAATATCACTATTGTTGGATTTAACAACACTAAACAGAACTCAAAGTTACATTAATGTATTTGTACAACTTTTAAAATAACTTACTATATATAATAATCAATTCAAATTATTCAAAAAATACAATTTACTTTCACAAACTTCTGCTATGTCCATTTTGTTTAAAAAAATAAATGAATGATTTTAATCATCAAGTGAATAATGAGACTCTCCAATTTTTTAATTCATTCAGTAATCCAACTAAATTATATATTTATAATCGATAATAGTTTTATAGTAACAAAAATGTTTTATAGATATAAAAAAATAAATTTTTAGATTAACATTTTTGATCATTGGAATTAATATATGATGAGCCCGAAAAAAACTAATTCAGAGAT
>DATFCH010000136.1:0-3679 GCA_035253345.1 Nitrososphaeraceae archaeon | reverse complement strand
AGTTTCAAAATTAAAATATATTCTATAAATTTTTCATCTAATAATTTTTTACTTAACTTTATTTAATTGATACAACTTTTATAGCGTTAGTTTTTTAAATTCTATGAGCTCCGATGGTGTAGTCCGGTTAAGCATTTCGCCCTCTCAAGGCGACGATCCCGGGTTCAAATCCCGGTCGGAGCAAATTTTTTTATATACTATAAATACACCGTTATATTGATTTTTAACGATATTTTCAGTATGATCGTGTAATATTGGATTTTATATAATACATCCAACTATTTTAATACAATAAATGATAGTATTATTCCATCGTATTAGAATATTAAAATATTGACAATTATAAGTAATAGTTCTGAGGATTTGGAAGGATTAAGACACCAAATGAATAGACAAATAATGTAGATTTGTTGTAATCATCTGTCTATAAAATTCAGTAGTCCGGTTTTCTCTTCATTTTACCTTGTATACACATGATAATAGGTGGACTATCTATAACATCATTATCTTATAGCATAATATTTTAACTTAAAATAATAATTAAATATATCTAAAAATTATAATAAATTCAACTAGCTAATTATGTATTACTAGCTTTAATATTTTTATTAAAATGTTTTTTGGCGATCTTGTAATAAATTATTTCTCCTCTTCTTTCTATTACAGCTATAATTGCTTCTTTTCCCATTTTTTCAATGGAGGTGATATTCTGATACAATAATTTCGTTTTTATACTGATACCTTCATTGATTGCAAAAATTACATATTTTGCTGGTTTTTTAAGATATTCCCCTCGCTCATAAACACGAAAATCATTTCCAAAACCAAACCCTTCTTTTGCTACATATCCTCTTGTCCTAAGATCTCTATAAACTAAAAATTTTGTAAAGATTGAATCATCAACTTTTAAGATTTTTTCAAGAAATCTGGAAAAATCAAATTGGTTATCTTTTTTTTTAGAATTAATTTTTTTGAATACAATAAAAAGAGGGCTTCGTAATTTTCTAAAATATATTTATCCTTAAATCTTTCTCCAAAGCCTTTATTCAGCAATTGATCTTGCTGTTGAGGAGATTCAATTATTATATCATCATAATTGTCTATAATCCCTTCCACAATAAAGGCAAATTCTGACTCTTTTAAGTCTGACTTGGTTAAATCTTGTGACATAACGATTAAATCAAAGATTGTTTAAAGTATAAAAAGATTAGTGATTAAAGAATGAGAGGAGCGAATTATCGGGTACCACGTGGAATGCCTTACGTTAGAAGAGAATATATATCAGGTAAACCCCAATCAAAAATAGCAAAATTTTCTTCAGGACAACCAAGTAATAATTATGATTATAAACTAGAATTATTAGTAACAGAAAATATTCAGATTAGGCATAATGCCTTAGAAGCTGCTAGATTGGCTGCAAATAAGAGAATGGCACAAGCAGGAGAAACCACCTTTTTTTCAAAATTAAAAGTATATCCTCATGTTCTACTTAGAGAAAATAAAATGATAGCAACGGCTGGGGCTGATAGACTTCAAGAAGGCATGAGAAGAGCATTTGGTAAAGCTACAGGATTAGCAGCGAGAGTAAAAACTGGTCAACCTATTATAGAAGCATATGTTCTATCTAGTAATCTTCCATTAGCAAAAGAGGGTTTTAAGGTAGCATCAAGTAAATTGGGCTGTCCTACTGAGATCCGTGTAACTAGTTTAAAATGAAAAATAACAAATAAAAATTTCTTATTTTTTGATATTATTGCCTAAAAACAAAGTTCCAAATCCAATTTATTATAAATTACCTACTCTCATATAATAAGGAAAGAATTTTTAATCTTAATTTGCTAGATTGAACTAGATTTTTTTATAACTAAAGGCGTAGATTTTAATAGTAAATTGATTGAAAAAAAAAGGTAGTTAACATGACTGAATTTTTTTCTAAGATTATTTAACCTTATTTTGACTAGCATAACCTTTATTGTATAAGTGATATGTTGGATAAATAAATACCATGAAATTTCTTTTAGATTTTGACAATAAGGTATACGAAGGAAAAACTGCACTTGTTAGGGTTGATTTCAATGTCAATATAAAAAATGGACATATTGGAGAGGATTATAGGATTAGAATGTCCATTCCAACAATCGAATATCTTACTAAAAGAAATTGTAAAGTGGTGTTGATTTCACACTTGGGTAGACCAAAAGACGATGATAAAAATTATTCTTTAAGACCTGTAGCTAATAGACTGTCTGAAATCCTTAATAAAACACAAGTGAGATTTGTAGATAATTGTATAGGGAGCGAGGTTGAAAAGGAAATTAAGAAAATTTCATCTGATGGCGTATTGTTATTAGAAAACCTACGCTTCTATAAAGAAGAAGAATTGAACGATCCTGAATTCTCAAAGAATCTTGCGTCTTTAGCTGATATCTATATCAACGATGCTTTCAGTACATCTCACAGGAAACACTCGTCTACTTATGGAGCTGCCACATTATTTGATATTAAAATTGGAGGATTCAATTTGAAAAAAGAGATCGAATATTTGACAATGATAAAGGAAAATCCACTCCGTCCATTTATAATAGTTATTGGAGGAGTAAAAATCAAAGACAAGATAGGTGCATTGGAAAATTTGTTACCAAAGGCAGATAAAATTCTTATAGGTGGAGCTGCTGCATATACATTTTTAAAATCGCAAGGATTAGAGACAGGAAATTCTATAATCGATTATGATCATTTAGAGTGGGTGGTACATTCTTTAGAAAAATACGGAGAAAAAATATTACTACCTAGCGATCATATTGTAACATCATCTTTAGAAAGCACGAATACAATCTATTGCAAGAAAGAAATACCAAAAGGAATGATAGGGCTTGACATAGGAACTGAGACCATTCAGAAGTATTCAAACGAGATCGGCTCTAACAGAAAAGGAACTATTTTTTGGAATGGACCAATGGGTTTGTTTGAAAAAGAGATTTTTTCTAATGGAACTTTGAATATTGCTAAAAGCATGGCGTTAGCATATTGGAGAGGTTCTAAGACGCTTATAGGTGGAGGAGATACATTAGAAGCTATGAAAAAAGCCGGTGTATTAGAAAATGAGGTAAGTCATGTATCAACAGGCGGAGGCGCAACTTTGCGATATCTAGCAGGAGACAAAATGCCTGGGTTGTTAATATTAGAATAATAATGTTTTCTTTTGATTTTTAATTAATATACAAAAATTAATGACCAAAATTTTTTAAAAAATTCTCAATCTTGTTTATAATTATTTAAAAACTCATCGATATTTTCTAGACATTGTAATAACATACTTCTACTTCTCTTCAGAATCCAATAGATGAATTCATTTGGAGTAAAAATATGTTGTTCCCTAAATAGAACTGGTAAATATCCTCCATGTGTAAAAATTTGTATCACAACATATTTTTCTGAGACAGTTGCTATTTCCTCTTCAATACTTGCCTCGTTTTCTTCTATAGTTCTTCTATATAGTACTATTGGATGGTCATTTTTATTACTAATTAAAATTATCTTTTCTATTTTCTCTGTAAATTTCCTAACCAAAAATTCATCTAATGTTATTTGTGTATTTTGAAGAGAATCCTTCTTTTTTTTGCGCAAATAATATAATACAGGGGAAAAGAAAATAAATTTATTTGTAAATATTAGTTAA
>DATFCH010000135.1:0-4264 GCA_035253345.1 Nitrososphaeraceae archaeon | reverse complement strand
ATATATTAAATTTATCATTGTTTAGACTTGTATCAATAAACTTATTAATTACCATTTCCAAAAAAATATTTTAGCTAACTAAAAATGAAGTTCGGGTTTGGTAATAATATAATGCTCATAAAATTTTTTTATATTTTGATTTCATAATTTATAATATGGATCCCAGGAAATTATATGCTTATTTTGTCATTAGTTTTTGGTATGATACTGTTACCATTTTATTTAATAAAAAAACATTTAATCATATTAAAATACATCTAAAATCTTCAGAAGATAAAGATAATTCAACAGAATACTAGTTACATCTAAGCTAGATAAACGTCAAAAAACCTATCTCATTTAACATATCTAATTTGCAAAGGCTAGACCTTCACTTCCCTCCTACGTCGTCATCGTCAACATTTAAGCCGTCATAATTATTTCTAATCTTCGAGTTTCATATTAACAGGAGCATCAAAGAATCTACTTCTATATAATTAAATTTTTGAATAGATCATCTTTTTCTCATGATGGTTAAAGATAATTTTTCTTTATTCAATATTTATTTGTCTGCCTTTTGGTTTCTGTTGTTCCTTTTTTTTGAAAGTTATTTCTAGGATTCCGTTGTTGTAGCTCGATTTTGCACTGTCTATATCTATCTCTAGTGGAACTTCTATTATTTTGTGGTATTTTCTATTTGGATTGTCGCTTTTTATTTCAACATTGTTATCATGGACATTTATTTTGATATCTTCCTTTCTTACTCCAGGCATTTCTACTATTACTTTAACCTCTTTATCTGTGGAAGATACATCAATTAATGGTTCTCGTTCTGCAGAAAGTGATGGTTGTTGTTGTTCATTGAAACCTGTTCTTCCAGCAAAAGGAGATTTTATGTTCCCAAATTCTCTTATATTGGGCTTTCCATCAGGACCTATTGTCATTGAATATCCATAAACTATTGGGCCTACTTCTCTTACTTTTCTACCTTCAGGTGTTTCATATTCTTTAACTAAATCTTTCGGTACACTATTTTCAAAATTTTTTAATTGTTCAGAAAATTCCCTATTCATTTCATTTCTCATTTCATCAAACTCTTTAAACATATCATCAAAATTCCATCCAAAATTTCTTCCTTTACGTCTTATACTGCTACCAAAGAATTGCCTTAAGAAATTATATGGATCTATGTCATTTGGAAAACTCATAATAGAATGTGAATTACTTTATATATGAAGATTAGAGAATAATTGTCTTTTATTGTTAATAAATATCAGCTCAAATTTAATCTTCAATAATATAGGATTTTAGTGATCTATTTAATAAAATAATAATTGGATACAAATAAATTGTTATAGTGAGATGTCATATCCTCTTCTATAAGCAAACAGAAATATTAGAAGACGGTGGAAATAGCGAAAGCTTATTCAATCTTACATTGCTTATTCAACATTTCAATATCAATTAATAGTATTATTCAATAATATAATATGATTTAATTGTCATGGCCAGAAATAGTAAGGTTGGTGGAGGATCTGAATGATTGTACTAAGTTACAATGATTACTTGTTTTTAGTCTATCTAGATAATTGATAAAGTAGATAATATTTATAATAATAGGAAACTAAAATAATATTAAATATAAAAGGAAAATTATTGTCATTATATTTTATTAACTTCTTGTTATTATATTTAAAATTGGTACACATCTCCATTTAATAAATAATTATTAGCTATCATCTCAAACCTTATCTTTTTATCTGAATAGGTTCAATCTAAGATTAAATTAAACATCAATTGCATTATTCGAGACCTTACATCACATTACTCTAAAGAATTAAGGTTTAATATTAAAATAGTTAGTTAATATTTTCTAAATATTTCTTGCAAGAAAAAAATTATAAAAAATTATGAAAATAACAAAAAATATTTGTAGAATTAGTAGACTAGTCCTGCTTCATGTGAAACTTCTGCCGCATTTTTGTATTCTTTATCCTCTATTTTATCTAGTTTATTTAATAACTCCTTATCATTAGCATAATTTTTTACAAAATTTACTATTTTATCTTTATTTGTAGGAAAATCTAGATCTTTAAGAATTTGACCCAAGGCTGCTACTCTTTCATAACTTTCTACATTTACCTCTTTCCTTTCACCAGGGATACCACCTTGTTCGCTAACAACTTTTTGTGTTTCACCAATATTCTGTGCACCTGGAATTTGTTCTGGATTTTCTCTTTCATTTGAACTCATGATATGTATAGATATACATCAAAATATTTATTAATTCAAGATATGTGTATTGTGGTTTTTTTGTTGAAATAAAATAATTGATTTTAAGATAATCTTTATTTTTTTACTTTTTCTTGTAATACTATAGTCTCCTGTATCTGAGTTTAACGTCAAGGAGAACATCTAATATATGAACATCAACTAAATTTACCTCATTCGATTTAGACAAAACATCGTATGAATCAATTTAATCTGCCAGTGATAGGATATGAACATGCATCCGCGGCAATTATATATATGGTATTGGGCATTTGGTCATTTTCAAATACAGCCTGGAACCATTTTTCGATTCACTTTACCTAGCATAATTATGAGATCATATTGTCTCAGATAATCAAATTCCTCTCATATCCCAAATCTTTCCAAATTATAACGGAGATCAGAAGCAGAACTGATATATGAAAAAATGAATATGATTAATTTATGGGTGACTTTGCTTTATATTCGATTATTTATTAAATGAATCTCTTTGACCATAGTTTAGGCTAAAACAATAAAATAATAACAAAATTCTTATATTAGACTTTTTTATATTGTTACTTCATCTCTGTCAAGTCTCATCTGGTCAATATTTGATAAGAGAATTATTCATTATTGGCCTTTTGAGATAGATTTTCTATCAAAATTTTTATATAATATTATACCTATATTATATTACTCAAATAAGGGATTAGCATGTACTCAAGTCATAACCGGTAATCACCCGCAAACTCGAAATAGATTACTGGCTATGACAGTCAATTATGGAATAAGTATATAATATAAGAACAATTTCTAGAATTATATAGCAAATCTAGTCATTGAATCATAGCATTCTACTCTAAACGGACAATGCGGAGAATGATTAACTTGTATACCATTTCATAAATCTTTATTCTCTGGAATTCTATAAAAATGAGACAATTTTCCTTCAACATTTCACACCAACTTTCTTCCTCAAATGTTAAATGAAATATTAAGTTTATTATGTTAATTAATCAAATATCTCACCCAACCCGGAGAATGAGATAAAATCCCAAGCCTTGTCTTTTCATTCTCCGGCTATTATCTAGAATTTTTATCGAAATTCTTTGTTATATACTTCCTTTACTCCGTTTCTAGTTATTTTATAAATCTTATATTCTACATCCGTAGTTGGTGAATTTGTATCCTGTTCTATCAATCCCAATGATTGTAACTCCTTTAAGTGTTTTTCAACTTCTGCCGAGGGACGGTTTACTTCTGCAATTATTTGAGTGTCTTTAACATTTGTTTTAGTATCATTATGAGTCATATCACTAATAATAGTCAAAATTCGTCTTAGTTCATCTGCAAGAGCCATATTTTTATTTGCAGAATATCTAATAATAGTCTTTGAGATACAAAACCTTTACAATATTATAAAATTATAAACTAGCTGATTTTTTTTATTTATCCATATTACTCATTATAACCACCGATATTCTATCTTGGGAAACTTTTCCGAGAGTTGGCCCGATAATTATCGTTAATTTGTTTTCTTTCTTCTTTTTGTAAAGTTTTATCGCATTTTTTAGCAATCATTTTTTGCTCTTCCAATACTCGTATATATAATATCAACATAGTTTTTGTTCCTCTTAAATATGCACTGGAAGATGTGAGTACCAAACCTGAATCCATAGATTCATCTCCAATACCATTTATTGGATCATTTTGTTCCTATCCCTGTTATAAATAACAATATTTTCTTATTATAGCAGACCTGACTGCTTTGAATTATCTGCTTTAAATCCCTTTCATCTGTCACCATCATTGATTGTTTCAAAGGGACGATTTTTTACATTAACATTTAACCACAAAAATTTTCCTTAATTTTTAAATAGAATGTGAAAGCTAATTGGTACAGACAAATATCTCGCAACAGAGAATGAAATCCTAATCCCATGTAATCCATGGTTCATTCTTCTGTTGTTATAATTTAATATCTTCTAAAACTTTTGATTATATATTTTATTATATAAAATAAAAATAACTG
>DATFCH010000134.1:0-3871 GCA_035253345.1 Nitrososphaeraceae archaeon | reverse complement strand
ACTTAAGCCAAGAAAATACAAATACAAAGAGTATAATACAATAACAGTGGATGTTCTATTTCGTTCAAATAATCTAATAGTCACAGATTAAAAATAGAACATTCACAGCTATAGATTTATCATTAAGTTAACAGGACCTATAATACTATCATAATAAATAAATTCAAATTCCTAATTCATGTAGTCACATTTTCTCGATATAGAAAATAATATCAATTGTTATTAAATGGATCAACTTTAACTTTTTCAATGAAAATAGTTCTAACAACAACTTTTCTAGTTGCTTTTCTAGCAATAGATATCTTTGCAATCAACAATGTATTCGCACAAAGAAGTGATACAGATATGATGGGTAATGACACTGGTATGATCATGAATGCAACACTAGAAAAGTCTATACCAACGAATGCAAATTTGCATTTGTGCAAGTAAATGATACACTGTTCATAGGTAATTCTACAACAATGAATGCTACCTTACCAATGACAATATTAGGCATTAACGGTACTTCTAATTCAACTAACTGATTAACCAATTCTAGTTAATTATTCCAATAAATCAATAAAAGAGTCATCTTTTTATTTTTATTCTTCACAATTTCGATAACTCAAATATATAGAAATAGCAAACAATCACAATCACCTAGTTTCGATAGAGAATACGATCTAAAATATTTAGGTAAAACTGGAAACATATTAGCATTATCCAATATAGAGAAGACCTAAAATTATGTGAGAAATACAAAGATCTGTCTATCAATAACTGCTGACTGAATGTCGTAGACGTTGATTTTGGTTACTCAAGTTCCACAACTGCTTTATATATCGGGGAAATAGATAGAGAGCATAACCTTGTCAAAATTATACTGGGAAGGGAATATGATAAAAAGACTTTTTCTTTTGTTGGAAATGAGATTTTTAATCTTCATACAACCATTCCTGATCTTCTTTGGTTTGGTGATGGCGCTAATAGTAGAGCAGTTAACGAAGTAAAAGTATCTATGGTGAAAGAACCGATTGATTTGGAAAAAGCAGAAGATATCAATATTGACGATAATTATGTAATACTTGTGAAAAAAATGGGAGTAAGATCATATCCTTCAGAGGAACTAATAGATGGTGAGATCGCTAGTGATTGGCAAAACTGGTTTATGTGTTATAGATGCTATGATGTCATTCCGAGAATTTAGAGAGAATACAAAATGTAATAAGGTTTGATGTTGCTGTTGCTATTATTATTGTCAATTTTTTCATCGTTATTTAAACAGATAACTCTATCTCTATGATTTTGTATTTGTTATACAATAATGCAAATCAATCAAATTATTAGATTGTTACTGACTAGAGATGTTTCTATATAAATGAGTATTATTTCATTTCAGTTTACATGTTTACAAAATACATAATGATAGAGATAAACACTCAGATGACAATCAAGAAATGAATAAAGGTTAATAAGATTAAAAAATTTTTATTGATACTTGATTATAATTTTGTAATATCTGATCGTTTGATTTAAGTCTAGTAGTCTGTATAAAGAAATGTAATAATGACTACGAATTCTGAGGTAGCCAAAATTTTTCGAGAAATAGCATTTATTTTGCAGGTTCTAGAAAATAAAAAAAGCAAGCCTAATACAATCTTTAAAATTAGATCCTATAATCGAGCTGCAGATGAAATACAAAATTTATCCTCTGATATAAAAGAAATTTACAATAAACAACAACTAAAAGGATTACTAAAAATTCCTTCAATTGGACAGGCTATTGCTACCAAAGTTGAAGAATATATTACAACAGGGAAAATGCAATACTATAATGAACTAAAAGATAAGTTACCAATAGATATTAGTGAGTTTTTCGGCCTTGAAGGTATTGGTCCACGAACAATTAAATCACTCCATGATAATCTAGGAATAAAAAATCTTTTAGAATTAGAAAGTGCAGCACTAGAGGGTAAAATTAGAAATATTCCTGGATTTTCTGAAAAGAAGGAAGCATCAATTCTAAAAAAAGTTCAGTTCTTTAAAAAAGACAAAGGACGAAAATTAATCGGCGAAATATATCCTTTAGTCAGAAGAATAGAGAAACGGCTATCATCACAATCTGGAGTAGAACAAGCAATAGTAGTTGGTTCTTTTAGACGAATGAAGGAAACAGTAGGTGATATCGATTATTTAGTATCGGTCTTATCAGAAAAAGATGGAAATGATATTTTAGATTATTTTGTAAATATGCCAGAGGTTGACGTAATAAATGGAAAAGGTACACATAAAGCATTTGTCAAATTAAACAACGGGATAGATGCTGATTTACTTGTTGTACCCGTAGAGAGTTTTGGTACAGCTATGCAATACTTTACTGGAAACAAAGAACATGGGATAGCTTTGAGAAAAATAGCTATATCTAAAGGTCTTCGTTTAAATGAATGGGGAATTTTTGACCAAGCACACAATACTGTGTCAGGTAAAACTGAGGAAGACGTATATCACGTATTAGGCTTAGAGTGGATCCCCCCAGAGATGAGAGAAAATAGAGGAGAAATAGAGCTAGCAAAAATTATAAAGAATGGAATTAAAAAAGAAGAAAAATCAAGATTGCCTCAATTAATAGCATATGATGATTTAAAAGGAGACTTGCAAGTTCATAGTAATAATACAGATGGGACAAAATCTATCGAAGAGATGGCATTAACTGCTAGAGATGATTTCGGATTAAATTACATTGCTATCACTGATCATACCAAAAGTTTGAGACTCGCCAATGGATTGGATGAAAACCAATTATTAAATCAAATAAACGCAATTTCTGAGCTAAATGACAAAATTAAGATGAATAATAACAGCAACAAAAATAAGAAATTCCGTATATTGTCCTCTGCAGAAGTAAATATCCTTAAGGACGGATCTCTCGATATTTCAAATAATATATTGGACAAACTCGATATAGTAGGTGCTGCTATTCATTCTCATTTTTCATTACCAATAGAATTACAAACAGCTAGACTCATAAAAGCAGCTCAAAATCCTAGTATTGATATTATATTTCACCCTACAGGCAGAATTATCAATAAAAGAGAGGGATATCCTGTAAACATTCCCAAATTGCTTGAAGTAGCAAATGAATCAAATACCATCATTGAAATCGACGCGCATTATAATCGATTAGATTTAAAAGACGAATTGATAAGGATGGCTATCGAAAAAGATGTTAAATTGGTAATTGATTCTGATGCTCATCATCCTTTGCATTATTCTTTTCTTCTTTTTGGAATCGGTCAAGCTAGGAGAGGATGGGCTAAAAAATCTGATATACTTAATACACTATCATCTGAAGAATTACTTGATAAGCTCAAGTAGCTAACTATGTACCGACGCTTTACGTAAGATTACAATGATCATTTGTTTATATTTCCTAATTTAAGACTATTTAGATTTATAATTGAATTAAAATAATAATAATAATACAAGATGGATAATAACAAACAATTAATAGATGTATGTTAAAAAAGTTATTATCTTAAAAATATTATGATTACCAAAAAAAATGCAAAATTACTTTTGATTGGTATTGTTATATTGATTATTATAACTCTTGTTTTATATGCAAGAGATAACTCAAGAAGTACGAATCAAAATAAAATAGATGATGATATAGAGGTAGAAGGAATCGTCACTCACATTGTTGATGGCGATACTCTAGATATCAATGATAACAGAATAAGATTATCATTAGTTAATACACCTGAACGTGGACAAAAAGGATACATGGAAGCGAAAAAGTTTGTTCAAGATATATGCCTAAATAAAAAAGCCCAAATAGATATTGATGACGGTCAAAGAAGAGGTGATAGATATGGAAGAGACATTGGTA